>NZ_JBFRTR010000176.1:10227-20138 GCF_041474215.1 Vibrio sp. 10N.222.52.C12 | reverse complement strand
ATATAAAAGTGAGATGAATAGTTGAAAATTCAGAGCAGTATTTCTATTGAATTTATAATAATTATTAAGAATATCTTAAAAAATGATATGTGACAGGTGGAGTAGTCAACTTATGTAGACTATTCTTCTATTGATTAGTTCATTAACAAAAAGCTATTTTTCTCGGAATGATATGTTGCATTGTTGCTCTTGGTGAGTACAATTGCGGCTACCTGATGCGAGGTGTTGGTTAATTTGTTGTTAAACTCTGGTTTACACGGTTAATAATGTTATCGCACGTAGAGGTGCAATTATAAAAAGTAACTTCCGTTGGGGTGATGCCAATGAACGGGAATGAAAGGTGTAATTGCCGAAGTAAATTGTATATCTAAGCAATTTGCTGGGGTTGTGCTCAATAGGTACAACACTGCCATAGTCTTAATTTTAAACTATGGAGCGCTACTGTAGGGTTGGGTGAAGTGTTCACTTCCCTTTCGCTTAGTTCAACATGAGCTTGGTCAGCCGTATCAAGTTTGTCTGCAGTAGATCTCTAGCCAAATAAAAAACTGGTTTTTGAAGATCATGAATTTAATAGATTTTGCAACATCACCTTTATCTTTGCTTCCGCCCCTTGTGGCTTTGAGCCTTGCTATTGTTACCCGCCGTGTATTGGTTTCTTTGGGTGTCGGTATCATCATGGGTGCGATTCTACTTGCTGATTACTCAGTAGGTAACGCAGCTAGCTACGTGTTTACTAAAGCATCTGGTGTTTTCATCGAAGATGGTGGCATCAACACTTGGAACATGAGCATCATTGCATTCCTAATTATTCTTGGAATGACAACGGCATTATTAACACTGTCTGGCGGCACTCGCGCATTCGCGGAGTGGGCACAGTCTCGCGTTAAGAGCAAACGTGGTTCAAAACTACTTGCTGCTTTCTTAGGTGTATTCATCTTTGTTGATGACTACTTTAACAGCCTAGCGGTTGGTGCTATCTCTCGTCCTGTAACAGACCGCTTCTATGTATCTCGCGCTAAGCTTGCTTATATCCTAGATTCAACTGCTGCTCCTATGTGTGTGATCATGCCTGCTTCTAGCTGGGGTGCTTACATCATCACGATCATTGGTGGCATCTTAGTGACACACGGTGTGACAGAGTATTCTGCACTGGGTGCTTACGTTCGTCTTATCCCAATGAACTTCTACGCTGTATTCGCACTACTAATGGTGTTCGCAGTAGCATGGTTCGGTCTAGACGTTGGTAAGATGCGTGAGCATGAGATCGAAGCATCTCAAGGCCGTGGCTTTGAAGGTGACAACGATCAAAAGCAAGCTCACGATCTAAACGAAGAGTTAGATATCGAAGAGAGCGAAAACGGTTCAGTTTCTGATCTTGTTATGCCAATCGTATCGCTAATTGTAGCGACAGTGGCTGCAATGCTTTACACAGGCGGCCAAGCGCTGGCTGCTGATGGCCAAGCATTCAACCTTCTAGGCGCATTCGAAAACACGGATGTAGGTAAGTCTCTTGTTTACGGTGGTGTTATTGGCTTACTAGTAGCACTAGCGACAGTATTCAAGCAAAAGCTATCTATGACTGATATCGCAAGAACAATGTGGATCGGTGCTAGCTCTATGTTTGGCGCGATTCTGATTCTTGTGTTTGCATGGACTATCGGTTCTGTTATCGGCGACATGAAAACGGGTTCTTACCTATCGTCTCTAGTAACAGGCAGCATTGATTACCACTGGTTACCGGTTATGTTGTTCCTTCTAGCGGGCGTTATGGCGTTCTCTACAGGTACATCTTGGGGTACGTTCGGTATCATGCTACCAATCGCGGGTGATATGGCTGCAGCATCGGATATCGCACTGATTCTTCCAATGCTAAGTGCGGTTCTAGCGGGTGCAGTATTTGGTGACCACTGTTCTCCAATCTCAGATACGACGATTCTGTCTTCTACTGGTGCTCGTTGTAACCACATCGACCACGTCTCGACTCAGCTTCCATACGCGTTGTCTGTAGCGTTCGTATCGTGCATTGGTTTCATCACTCTAGGTATGACATCTTCAATTGGCATCGCATTTGGCGCAGCGTCTCTAACGTTTGTTGCTGTATGTTTTGCATTGGCTTACTTCTCTCGCTGCAAAATGGCGACGTGCAAAAGCTAAAATTGAAAGTTAATCAGTAAACTATCAGGGAGGCGTTTGCCTCCCTTTTTTGTGCCTGTTAATTTAATTTTAAGTTTCGTGAAAAAAGTTCGAATAAATGGTTGAAAAAGGATGTCAGCTTAGTTAGTGTGGAGACAAGACAGCAAACAACCTAAGAGCTGATAAGTATGCGTAAATTAGTAATGAACATTCATCACCATCATCACCCTATCTAGTCTTTCGGGGAGATTTACGTATACCCGGGAGCAAGATTACTCCCGGAGGTTAAGTCAAAAGAATTTAGATTTAGACCCTCGGGATGACAAAGTCCCCGAGGGTTTTTTAGTTTTAGCGCTTTTAAATAATCAATAAATTCAAATATTTGCACAGGGATACAGCAATGCAGACACAACGCCTAAGAATCGCAATTCAAAAGAAAGGTCGCTTAAGTAAAGAGTGCCAAGACCTACTTAAAAAATGTGGTGTTAAATTTAATATCATGGGTGAGCGCCTAGTGGTTCACTCACTAAATATGCCAATCGACTTGTTACTCGTTCGTGATGACGACATCCCAGGTCTTATCATGGATGGTGTAGTTGACCTTGGTTTCATCGGTGAAAATGAACTAGAAGAAGTTCGTCTAGATCGTGTTGCTCTTAAAGAGCCTTCAGAGTTCCGCACACTACGTCGTTTAGACTTCGGTGGTTGCCGCCTTTCAATCGCTATTAATAAAGACGAAGAATACAACGGCCCACAAGACTTAGCGGGCAAACGTATTGCGACAACCTACCCACAACTACTTAAAGCCTACATGGACGAGCAGGGTGTTGAGTTCAGCACTTGTATGCTAACAGGTTCGGTTGAAGTCGCGCCTCGCGCTGGCCTTGCAGACGCTATCGCTGATTTAGTTTCTACAGGTGCAACGCTTGAAGCGAACGGCCTAAAAGAAGCAGAAGCTATCTTCCAATCGAAAGCAACACTGATTCAACGTGTTGGCGACTTCGACGCAGACAAGACCGCACTGATTGAAAAACTACTGACTCGTATGCAGGGTGTTCAACAAGCGAAAGAGTCGAAGTACATCATGCTTCACGCGCCAACCTCTCAACTAGAGCAAATCAAAGCATTACTGCCTGGTGCTGAAGATCCAACGGTTCTTCCTCTATCTACAGACAAAGACAAAGTTGCCGTGCACCTAGTAAGTACAGAGAACTTGTTCTGGGAAACAATGGAACAGCTGAAAGAGTTGGGTGCAAGCTCGATTCTAGTATTACCAATCGAAAAAATGATGGGGTAGTGACGATGAGAACCGTTGTTTGGCAATCTTTAAGTGAATCACAGCAAGACTCGGTATTAGAGCGTCCAGCTATTACTGAAGGTGCAAACATCACAGCGACTGTTTCTGATGTTATTGCAAAAGTACGAAATGAAGGCGATGCCGCGCTTAAAAAGCTGACTGCAAAGTTTGATGGTGTAACTCCAGAATCTATCCGAGTCAGTTCGGGTGAGATTGAAGAGGCGTGTGCTCGTCTAACACCAGAGATGAAGCAAGCGTTAGAGCAAGCTTATAGCAACATTGCGAAGTTTCACGAAGCTCAAAAGCCGCAGCCAATTAAGGTTGAGACACAGCCTGGTGTTGTGTGTGAGCAAGTGACGCGCGCGATTAATACTGTTGGCCTTTATATTCCCGGTGGCAGTGCGCCACTACCGTCAACGGTTCTTATGTTAGGTGTTCCTGCTCAAATCGCAGGTTGTCGTAAGGTTGTGCTTTGTTCACCTCCGCCAATCGCTGATGAAATCTTGTATGTCGCTAAGCTTTGTAAGATCGACGAAGTTTACAACGTTGGTGGTGGTCAAGCGGTTGCAGCAATGGCTTACGGTACCGAGAGTGTGGCTAAAGTCGATAAGATCTTCGGCCCAGGTAATGCCTACGTTACGGAAGCAAAGCGCCAAGTGAGTAATGACTTCCGCGGAGCAGCTATTGATATGCCAGCTGGCCCATCTGAAGTGTTAGTGATTGCTGATGAAACGGCTGATGCAGACTTCATTGCAGCGGATTTGTTGAGCCAAGCGGAACACGGGCCTGACTCTCAAGTAGTATTGGTAACTCCATCTCCAGTGGTTGCAGACCAAGTAACAGAAGCGGTTCAAAAGCAACTGAAAGAACTGTCTCGTGCGAACATCGCTCAGCAAGCATTGGCTTCAAGCTTAATCATCATTGCTGAATCGATCACTCAAGCGATTGCGATTTCGAATTTCTACGGTCCTGAGCACTTGATCGTTCAAACCAAGAACCCACGTGAATTGCTGCCATTGCTAGATAATGCAGGCTCAATTTTCCTTGGTGACTGGTCTCCAGAATCTGCAGGTGACTACGCATCCGGCACAAACCACGTTCTTCCGACTTACGGTTATACCAAGACGTATTCAAGCCTAGGTTTGGCTGATTTCTCTAAGCGAATGACGGTGCAGGAGCTTACAGCCGATGGGTTGAAAGGCCTAGCGCCAACAGTAGTAACAATGGCGGAAGCCGAAGGTTTGGATGCACACAAACGCGCTGTGACTATCCGAGTTGAAAAGTTAAATAAAGCGAAATAAGGGTAGGGCATGGAAAAGTTAGCAAGAAAACAAGTTCAGGCTCTAACACCTTACTTGTCTGCAAGACGCATAGGCGGTACTGGTGATGTATGGCTAAACGCCAACGAATCTCCGTTTGATAACGAGTACAACCTGAACTTGTCTCGTCTTAACCGTTACAGCGAATGTCAGCCAAAAGAGCTGATTGATGCTTACGCTCAATACGCAGGCGTGAAATCAGAGCAAACACTGACGACTCGTGGTGCTGACGAAGGCATTGAGTTATTGATTCGTGCTTTCTGTGAGCCGAACGAAGACGCTATTCTTTACTGCCCACCTACTTACGGTATGTACGCAATCAGTGCAGAGACGATTGGTGTTGAGCGTAAAGTTGTGCCTCTTACTTCTGAATGGCAATTGGATCTTCCAGCTATCGAAGCTCAGCTCGACAACGTAAAAGTGGTGTTTGTTTGTAGCCCAAATAACCCAACCGGTAATTTAGTTGATCGTAAAGACATCATCAAGCTGCTTGAAATGACACAAGACAAAGCGATTGTGGTGATGGATGAAGCGTATATCGATTTTTGTCCAGAAGCGTCAACCGTTGATTTGCTTGAGCAATATCCAAACCTAGCGATTCTGCGCACCTTGTCGAAGGCCTTTGCTTTGGCGGGCTTACGTTGTGGCTTTACGCTAGCGAACAAAGAGCTTATCGATGTACTGTTGAAAGTGATTGCTCCTTATCCAGTGCCAATCCCTGTTGCTGACATTGCCGTTCAAGCTCTCTCAGAGCAAGGACTAGCGCGAGCTAAGTTCCAAGTTCTAGATTTAAGTGCTAACCGAGCGTATTTGCAGGCGGGTCTATTAGGTATGCCTCAAGTGACGGTTTTTGATGGCTGGGGTAACTACTTACTGGTGAAATTCCCGAACGGCGATGAGTTATTTAAAGCGGCTTGGGATACGGGCATTATTTTGCGTAATTCACCTATTGAAGACTGTGTTCGTATTAGTATTGGTAACCGCGAAGAGTGCGAAAAGACACTTGGATTCATTCGTAACTTTTATCAGTAATGAAAGGCTTACCAGTAATAACATTTGCCAGTTTGAGTTGATTAATTGGGCTGGCAAGTGAAACCAATATTTTGGGTTAGCGTTTGATTTTAGCTAGGCCACCAGATTTAAAATTAAAAGGAAGTTCAAGTGAGTAAACAACAGAAAATACTTTTTATAGACCGTGACGGCACCTTAATTGTTGAGCCGCCAGTTGACTTTCAAGTAGACCGTTTAGACAAGCTAAAATTCGAACCGCGAGTAATTCCTAGCCTGCTTGCTTTGCAAGATGCTGGTTACCGTCTAGTGATGGTGACTAACCAAGATGGTTTAGGTACCGATAGCTACCCACAAGAAGATTTCGATGCACCACACAATATGATGATGGAGTTCTTCGAATCTCAAGGCGTTAAGTTTGACGACGTGCTTATTTGCCCTCACTTTGACGAAGACAACTGCTCTTGCCGTAAGCCTAAACTGGGTATGGTTAAAGAGTACCTACAAGGCGGTAAAGTCGATTTCCAACACTCTGTTGTGATTGGCGACCGAATGACGGATCTTCAACTGGCAGAGAACATGGCAATCCGCGGTATTCAATATAGCCCGGATGCGGAAACTGAAGGCACGCTTAACTGGCCACAAATCGTTAAAGATCTGACGGTTAATGCGCGTATTGCTGAAGTAGTTCGTACCACTAAAGAAACAGATATCAAGGTTGCAGTAAACCTTGATGAAACCGGTGGCAACAAGATCGATACCGGCATGGGTTTCTTCGACCACATGCTTGATCAAATCGCGACACACGGTGGTTTCCAAATGAACCTGACTGTGAAAGGCGATCTGCACATCGATGATCACCACACGGTAGAAGATACCGCTCTTGCTTTAGGCCAAGCATTGAAAGATGCACTAGGCGACAAACGTGGTATTGGCCGTTTTGGTTTCAGCCTACCAATGGATGAGTGTTTGGCTCAGTGTGCGTTAGACCTTTCTGGTCGCCCATACCTGAAGTTCGATGCTAAATTCAGCCGTGAGCAAGTGGGTGATCTTTCAACCGAGATGGTGGTTCACTTCTTCCGTTCTCTAACTGATACATTGGCTTGTACGCTACACCTTTCTTCTGATGGCAATAATGATCACCACATCATTGAGAGCCTGTTCAAAGCGTTTGGCCGTACTCTTCGCCAAGCAATCAAAGTTGAAGGTAACGAGTTACCAAGCAGCAAAGGCGTTCTGTAAGGGTTAGGTATGAAAGAGCAAAAAGTCGTTATTATTGATACTGGTTGTGCCAACGTTTCATCGGTGAAGTTTGCGATTGAACGTTTGGGCTACGCAGTTGAAATTTCAAAAGAACCAGAAGTGGTTCTTGCTGCCGACAAGCTATTCCTACCCGGTGTAGGTACAGCAAGTGAGGCAATGAAGAACCTGCAAGAGCGTGACCTTGTTACCCTTGTCAAGCAAGTTGAGAAGCCTCTGCTGGGTATCTGTCTAGGTATGCAGCTGTTAGGCAAACTGTCTCAAGAGAAAGGTCAAAAGGCTGATGAGTTAGTTGAATGCCTAGGTTTGTGTGATGGTGAAGTTCGTTTACTTGAAACGGGCGACTTGCCATTACCACACATGGGTTGGAACACCGTAACGGCAACACCTAATCATCCTCTATTTAAAGACATTGAAGAAGGCGAATACTTCTACTTTGTTCATAGCTTCGCAATGCCAGTGGGCGACTACACAATCGCACAATGTGATTACGGTAATCCGTTCACTGCGGCGGTTCAAAGTGGCAATTATTATGGTGTTCAGTTCCACCCAGAGCGATCTTCGAAAGCTGGCTCTAAGCTGATTCAGAACTTCTTGGAATTGTAATAAGGATTAGGCAGCGGCTAACGTTGCCATATAAGGAATGTAAATGATTATTCCCGCGTTAGATTTAATTGAAGGCCAAGTAGTTCGCTTATTCCAAGGAGACTACGGGCAAGTAACAGAATACAAAGTAGACCCAGCAGAGCAGTTTAATCTGTACCACCAAGCTGGCGCTGGCTGGCTGCACCTTGTTGACTTAACGGGCGCAAAAGACACAACGGCTCGTCAGTTAGACTTGATTGCTAAGCTCCTTGCTAGCACGCCTGCGAACATCCAGATTGGTGGTGGCGTGCGTAACGAACAAGATGTCGTTGTTCTGCTAGAAGCTGGCGCACAGCGCGTTGTGGTTGGTTCTACAGCCGTTAAGCAACCTGAGTTGGTGAAAGGTTGGATGGAGAAGTATGGCGCGGAAAAAATCGTGCTGGCTCTAGACATCAACATTGATGAAAGCGGCACACGTAAAGTGGCGATTTCAGGTTGGCAAGAAGATTCAGGTGTGACTATTGAAGCGCTGATTGAAGACTACCTCACGGTTGGCCTTAAACACGTGCTGTGTACCGATATTTCACGTGACGGCACGCTAGAAGGATCAAACGTAGAGCTCTATGTTGATCTTTGTAAGCAGTACCCACAAGTGCAATTCCAATCATCGGGCGGCATTGGCAGCCTAGCTGATATCGAAGCGCTTAAAGGCAGCGGTGTTGCGGGTGTGATTGTGGGTCGTGCGCTACTTGATGGCAAGTTTACCGCAGAGGAGGCATTTGCATGTTGGCAAAGCGCATAATCCCTTGTTTGGATGTCCGTGACGGACAAGTGGTTAAGGGCGTTCAGTTCCGTAACCACGAAATTATTGGTGACATCGTTCCGCTAGCACAACGCTATGCAGAAGAGGGCGCCGATGAATTGGTATTTTATGACATCACCGCATCAAGTGATGGCCGTGTGGTCGATAAAAGCTGGGTGAAACGCGTAGCTGAAGTGATCGATATCCCTTTCTGTGTCGCTGGTGGTATTAAATCAGCAGAAGATGCAGCGCGCATTCTTGAGTTTGGTGCGGATAAAGTGTCAATCAACTCACCGGCATTGGCTAATCCACAGCTGATTACTGACCTTGCTGATAAGTTTGGCGTTCAGTGTATCGTTGTCGGTATCGATTCATACTTCGACAAAGAAACCGGTAAATATCAGGTTTACCAATTTACAGGCGATGAAGCGCGTACTAAAGCAACCAAATGGGAAACCAAAGATTGGGTGCAGGAAGTACAGAAGCGTGGCGCAGGTGAGATTGTGTTAAACATGATGAACCAAGATGGCGTTCGTAACGGCTATGATATCGATCAGTTAAACATGGTGCGTGAAGTGTGTAATGTGCCATTGATTGCCTCTGGTGGCGCTGGTGCAATGGAGCACTTTGCTGAAGCTTATAAAAAGACCAACGTGGATGGAGCACTTGCGGCTTCGGTATTCCACAAACAAGTCATCAATATTGGTGAACTTAAACAGTATTTAAAACAACAAGATGTAGAGGTGCGACTATGAGTTTTGAACCCGTAAGCTTATCAAAAACAGAAGTAGGCGCATTGTCAGAGCGTATTAACTGGGAAAAAGTAGATGGCTTAGTGCCAGCGATTGTTCAAGATTACCAGTCAAGCCAAGTGCTAATGATGGGATACATGAACCCAGCCGCACTTGAGAAAACGGGTGAAACTGGCAATGTGACGTTTTTCTCTCGCACAAAAGAGCGTCTTTGGACGAAAGGTGAAACGTCGGGCAATGTATTGCAACTGCAAAACATCGCCTTGGACTGTGACAGCGACACCTTACTGGTTAAAGTTAATCCCATTGGTCCAACGTGCCACACAGGTACAACAACGTGTTGGGATGGAGACAAGCAAGAAGAGTCTCAGATGGTGTGGCTTCATCAGCTTGAGCAGCTATTGGCTGCCCGCAAGGACGCCGATCCTGAATCTTCTTATACTGCCAGTCTATATGCCCGTGGCACCAAGCGTATTTCGCAAAAAGTGGGCGAAGAAGGCGTTGAAGTCGCGCTTGCGGCGACGTCGGGCGATAAGGCGGAGTTAGTGTGTGAATCAGCAGATTTGATTTACCACCTAATGGTTCTTCTTCAAGACCAAGGCTTATCGATGGATGATGTGGTAAATAAGCTGAAAGAGCGTCATAAGTAAGCTCTCTTTAGATTAATAGAACCGCGTAAAAGACAGACAAAAGCCCCGCAAACAAACATGTTTACGGGGCTTTTTAGTTTTTTAATTTTCAAGATTTCAAGATTT
>NZ_JBFRTR010000176.1:0-9548 GCF_041474215.1 Vibrio sp. 10N.222.52.C12 | reverse complement strand
TTCAAGATTTCAAGATTTCTAAGCCCTACGTCACTTTTCTAACCTCTGACTTTGCGTCATTCCGAGGAGCCTAAGCGACATCAGGAATCTCTTCTCTTAATCTGACTTCTTAGTCGAACGAGTTACCCGCAGCACTTCTTGTATTTCTTACCACTGCCACAAATACACGGATCATTACGGCCGATTTTAAAGCTCTCAACGGTTTGATTTAAGCGTGGGTCAATTTCTGGTTGTGTAGTTTGTTCCTGCTCTGGGAAGGTACCATCAATGTAGTACCAAAGACCGTCTTCACGTATAAAGCGAGAGCGTTCTTGCATGCAGTATTGTGCGCCTTCTTCATTGAAGTAAGCTTTAAACTCAACAAAGCCTTCGTCTTGGTGCGAGCCTACCGCAGTATCGATGACTTCTAGTCCTGCCCAATCACTGTTGATAGATTCGGCAATACCTTCTCTTTGCGCTTCTGCGTTGCAGCTAGGGTGGTAAGTCGCAACAACATAGTCAACTAAACCCAACACGTGCGCTGAATAACGAGAGCGCATCAACTGTTCAGGCGTTTCAACAGCACTGTGGTGAAGGTGCGCTGATTCACAGCACTGTTGGTAAGTATTTTTGCTACCGCATGGGCATAAAGACATAGTCAGATCCTGTAAAAATGGCCTCTATTAAGAGGCCATAAGTGAATGCGTGGGAGTTTACCAAGAAACGATCGCTCACCAAAGTTTAGTTTCTGTTGAAGTTATTGAAATTATCAAAGTGTTAGCGCGAAGTTTACTATTTCAAGGCTGGAGACAATAGCTCTTGAGCCCAAGTCGTCGCTTCGTCATAAGCTTGACCAAGTTGAGCTTCACTCAGTTTGAGAAGCTGGCGAATACGAGTCGCTTCTTCCCAACGAGCTTGCTCATACGCAACCACCATCGCCAATACAGCACCTAACACGCCTTTACGTTGAATCAAGGCTTGTTTGATCTCGATGTCGATCGGCACTGAATCGAGTACTTGTTTCAATGGTTGGTCAAAGAGTGAGTCCAACAGAGAGAACATACCGGTCAAAAAGGCTTGTCCAGGCTCAACCTTAACATTCATCTTCTCAACCAAGAGTTCACACTGACGTGCGCGTATTACCGCTAAGCCATAAAGTGAGTCCGGCTTATCTTCTTTCGCGGATGCGATAGCCACCAGTGAAACGAACTTACGCAGTTTCTGTTCACCAAGGTAAATAAGTGCTTGGCGGAATGAACGAATCGTTGTTGGTGAACCGCCAGCGGAGTTTACGTAGGTAAGTAGCTTATACGACATGGTCACATCGAGCGTAATCAAACGCTCTACTTCACCAAAGTCGATAGGGTCGTGCGCAATCTCTTTTAACAGCTGAACGGTCGTCAGGAATGCCGGGTTGAGCGCACGCGTTTGGATCATCTCTGGCTTGCTAAAGAAATAACCTTGAAAGTAGGTGAAGCCTGCTTTTTTCGCTTCTTGGTATTCTTCGTACGTTTCTACTTTCTCAGCAAGGAACTTGATATCTAGCCCTTTGAGAGAGTTCATAAACATCGCTGCTTTGGCAATTGGCGTCAAACGGATATCGAACTTGATAATTGAAACGTAGGGTAAGAAGCGCTTCCAAGCTTTACTTGGCACAAAGTCGTCTAGCGCAATGGTATAACCCGCGTCAAAGATGGTTTTGATTGCTTCAAGTAATTCGTCTGTTGGTTCGCAGTCTTCAAGAACCTCAACAACGAGGCTTTCTTTGGGGAACAGAGTAGGGACTAAGTTGATTAGGCTTGCATATGGGAAGTTCACGAACCCAAGCTTATCACCCAACGTATTATAGTGGGTCGATAAGAAGTGATCGGAAAGCAAACGGCTAGTAGCGAGCTCCGGCTCTACTTCAGGGAAAGTGTTCTTAGGACCATCCCTGAATAGCAACTCGTAACCTATGGTTTTCTTGCCTGTGTCGAGTATTGGTTGACGCGCTACGTATGAATATTTCAACTTAGTACTGTGTTCGGTTTATTTCTGGTAGGTAGAGAGATAATAGCTAATTCACTAGAAATTACCATACACTTTCTAAGAAAGTCTGACCGGCAATAATAATCAAAGTGAAAGTTTAAGCGTGATGTTAAAAGCTATTGCTAAACGCTCGATTCTGTAGTTCAAAACTTTGCGGCGTGAACACCAGCACTGAGCCTTGCGTATACCAATCGCCAAGTACGATACGGGTTTTAGTGCAATTGTTAGCATTAAATGTATGGATGTCTGGGCGGTGAGTATGGCCGTGGATCATCAGATCGACATTGTTTCGTTCCATCACATCTTCGACTTCTTGCTGTGTCACATCCATGATGTCGAGAGACTTGGTCTGCTTGTCATCTTTGATATCTGATTGAACCTTTGAAACAATTTTCTTCTTGATGAAAAATGGAATTCGGTTGAAGACCCATTGTAACCATGGCTGATGCACTTTTTCGCGAAAGGCGAGGTACTTTACATCTTCAGTACATAGGGTATCTCCATGCAATACTACCGCTTTTTCCCCGTAGATATCGATCGTAGAAACTTCGTCGAGAAGTTGTACGCCCGTTTGCTTAGCAAATTTTTTGCCGACTAAGAAGTCGCGGTTCCCTTGAGTAAAGTAACAAGGCACGCCTGTTTTCACTAAGTCGATAAACGCTTGGCGGATAGAAGTCGCGAATTCACTCTTATCATCGTCACCAATCCAGAATTCGAAAAGGTCACCTAATACGTAAAGTGCATCCGCTTCTACGGCTTCTTTCTTCATAAAGGCTAAGAAGCAGTCTGTGATGTCTTCTCGTGACGGAGAAAGGTGCAGATCTGATATAAAATATGTTTTCATAGGTCTAAAAAAAGGGAGCGATTCGCTCCCTATATCCTGATTTTATCGGCTCATCAATACTAACCGAAAGCGATGAATTAAGCTTCGATTGTAGTACCAGTGATGATCACTTCTTCTAGAGGTACATCTTGGTGCATACCCATAGAACCAGTGCTAACACCTTTAATCTTGTTTACGATGTCCATGCCTTCAACAACTTCTGCGAATACACAGTAGCCCCAACCGTCTAGGCTTTCGCTACGGAAGTTTAGGAAAGAGTTGTCGTTAACGTTGATGAAGAACTGAGAGCTCGCTGAATGCGGTTCCATAGTACGAGCCATTGCTAGCGTACCAACTTTGTTCGCTAGACCGTTGTTTGCTTCGTTCTTGATCGTTGCACGAGTTGCCTTTTCTTTAAGGCCAGAAGTCATGCCGCCGCCTTGAATCATGAAACCATCGATAACACGGTGGAATAGTGTGTTGTCGTAGAAACCGTCACGGCAATACTGTAGAAAGTTTGCGCTTGTTTCTGGTGCTTTTTCTTCGTTAAGTTGAACTTTGATATCACCAAAATTTGTGTGAAGGATGATCATGATTGTTACCTTACTGTCTTTTTAATATGAAGTTCGAATTCTAGCGCATGTTGGCAGACTTTCAAATCACCAAATCATTAACTTAACTCGGATGTTTGAGGTAATACCAATCGTAGTAAATAACTGGCCATCCTAGCTTGTTAAAACACTTGATAACGTCGTTAGAAATTTTGAATGTAGAATAACTACTTATCGAAACTTTTTGTCGAAAAGAGCTTCCTTGTTCTCAAGCATTTTTTCTGCGCTATTTATGACCATCTACTTACCGTGATTGGTATAATTCCTGCTTTTAGGGATTACCTATTAAGGTATGACTTGTTATACTGCGAGCTTATTTTGATTAATCCATAAAATAGATAGAGATCATGCTGAAGATATATAACACGCTCACAAGACAGAAAGAGGAATTCAAACCAATTACAGCTGGCAAAGTCGGCATGTATGTCTGTGGGGTAACCATATACGATCTCTGTCATATTGGTCATGGTCGTACGTTCGTTTCTTTCGACGTAGTAACTCGTTACCTTCGTTACCTTGGTTACGATTTGAATTTCGTTCGTAACATCACAGATATCGATGACAAAATCATCAAACGCGCTAACGAAAACGGTGAGTCTTGTGACTCTCTGACTGAGCGTTTAATCGGTGAGATGCACGCTGACTTTGATGCATTGAACATGAAGCGTCCAGATGTTGAGCCTCGTGCGACAGAATACATCACTGAAATCATCGAGCTTGTTGAAAAGCTGATTGAACGTGGTTTCGCATACGTTGCAAGCAACGGCGACGTGATGTTTGAAGTAAAGAAATTCGACGAATACGGTAAGCTTTCAAAGCAAGACCTTGATCAGCTTCAAGCGGGTGCTCGCGTTGATGTTGAATCTGCAAAACGCAGCCCACTAGACTTCGTTCTTTGGAAGATGTCTAAGCCAGGTGAACCTACATGGGAATCGCCATGGGGCCCGGGTCGTCCAGGTTGGCACATCGAATGTTCAGCAATGAACTCGTCTATTCTTGGTAACCACTTCGATATCCACGGTGGTGGTTCAGATCTGCAGTTCCCTCACCACGAAAACGAAATCGCACAGTCTTGCTGCGCGCACGGCACTCAGTATGTAAATACTTGGATGCACAGTGGTATGGTGATGGTAGACAAAGAGAAGATGTCTAAGTCACTAGGTAACTTCTTCACTATCCGTGACGTGCTAGCACATTACGATGCTGAAACGGTACGTTACTTCCTAATGTCTGGTCACTACCGTAGCCAGCTAAACTACAGCGAAGATAACCTAAACCAAGCTCGCGCATCACTAGAGCGTCTATACACGTCACTTCGTGGCCTAGACCTTACAGCCGCTCCTGCCGGTGGCGAAGAGTACGTGACTCGATTCTCTACAGCGATGAACGATGATTTCAACACACCTGAAGCTTATTCAGTACTGTTTGAAATGGCTCGTGAAATCAACCGTATCAAGCCTGAAAGCATTGAAAAAGCAAGCGGACTGGGTGCATTGATGCGTGAACTAGCAGACATCATCGGTATTCTTCACCAAGAGCCAGAAGCCTTCCTACAAGGTGATGCGGCAGGTAACGACGACGAAGTGGCTGAAATCGAAGCGTTGATCAAACTGCGTAACGACTCTCGTGCTTCAAAGGATTGGGCAAATGCCGACCTTGCACGTGATAAGCTAAACGAGTTGGGTATTGTTCTGGAAGATGGCCCAGAAGGTACGACTTGGCGTCGTAAGTAAATCTTATAAAAAGGGCTGATTTTCAGCCCTTTTTTCTAGCACGAATTCTCTATTTTCACCTTTTCTATCTTCAACTTTTAATTAACAGGAATATTTCTGTGGCTCAGATGTATTTTTATTACTCGGCAATGAATGCGGGTAAATCAACAACGCTTCTTCAATCTTCATTCAACTACCAAGAACGTGGCATGACGCCAGTGATCTTTACGGCAGCTTTGGACGATCGCTATGGTATCGGTAAAGTGAGCTCACGAATTGGTCTGCAATCTGAAGCTCAGCTGTTTAAAAATGACACCAACATGTTTGATGCGATCAAAAAGCTCAATGAGGAAGAAAAGCGTCATTGTGTTTTGATCGATGAGTGCCAATTTTTATCGAAGGAGCAGGTGTACCAATTAACAGAAGTGGTTGATAAGCTGCACATCCCTGTACTTTGTTACGGCCTACGTACCGATTTCCTGGGTGAACTGTTTGAAGGTAGCCGTTACTTACTGTCTTGGGCAGATAAACTTGTTGAGCTTAAAACAATTTGTCACTGTGGCCGTAAAGCGAACATGGTAATTCGTACCGACGAGCACGGTGTGGCGATTGCTGAGGGCGACCAAGTGGCTATTGGCGGTAACGACAAATACGTTTCTGTTTGCCGTCTGCACTACAAAGAAGCGTTAGGTAAATAAGCAGCTCTATTTGCTAACGCGAAAGAACGAAAAACGGTGACCAAGTGTCACCGTTTTTGTTTATTGGGCCTGTGTTTTGCTTTCTTCCAAGCCGAGCTTTTGTTTTATTTCCTGCCGAGCTTTTACTTTGTTCAAAGTCTAACTTTTGCTTATTCGAAACCGAGCTTCTTCAATGCTTGATAGGCGTGGTCAACGTCGTCGGGGATCGGCATCTCAATCTGAAAGCCTTTCTCTGGGTAGGATTTGATTCGCTCGTAATCAGCAATTAATGCGCCTAACACCATATCTAACGGCAACTCTTCGTTAAAGTAATCATCCCAAGTTTGCCATCGCGACGTCACGGTAATCTCGGAAGTTTCGTCAGGCCATTGTTTACTGAAGGTTGCGTAGGTACGTTTCTCCATGAAGGGCTTCTGAACTAAGGTTAGCCTCTTCGGCGATAACCCTTTTTCTGTCAGCAACTCATGAGTGAATCGTACATTTTCCCCAGTATTTGTTGCGTGTTTCTCTATGATAATGTCAGAGTCAGGCACGCCACAATCTCGTGCGATAGAAGCGAATGTTTCTGCTTCTGAGCGTTCAAAGCTTCTTTCGGTAAAGCGTCCCACACCGCCAGACAAAACGATGTAAGGCGCGATCTGTTGGTGATAAAGCTCGGCTGCATATTCAGCTACGCGAGTATCGTTGCTACACAATACAAAGATACAGTCGGAAGGCGTAACCTTGTGACCCATCGACATAAAGTTCCAAAGGGTGTCGACTGAGCGATGCAGTTTTATGTTGGGATTTTTGTTAGCAATAGATTGTTCAGTCATGAAGTGCGTCCAGTGTGGATTCGAATTTAAATGAATAACCTAAGTCGAGAATCTTCTTCGAAGAGATTAACTTGTCTGGGGTATCAACAACAGCGGGCAGAGGCTCACTGCTGTTGGCGCTTTTCAGTGCCGCGGCATAAAACTCCGCCTTACTGACTGTATTTGGTGTGGTCACGTTAACTATTTCATTGTGCAGTTGACTGATAGCGAAATCGACAGCACCAATTGCATCATCAAGGTGCAGCATGTTGGCTGGAGCTTGAGTGCTGACTTGTTTTAACTTGCTTGCGAAGCGAGATGGGTGACGGCTTGGGCCGATTAAGCCACTAAAGCGAAGAATGGTGTAGTCGATACCGGAATCAATCACTGACTGTTCAGCTTGCAGCATGATTCGTGCGTTATCGGAAAATAAAGACGCGTGCTCGTTATCTGAGGTCGAAAGGGGGAGTGATGCATCCAGCTCGTTCAGCACACCCGGCTTAGTTGGGTATACCGTAGTTGAACTAACCATAATGAGCTTTTTAATGTTGGCCTTTTGGCATGCATTGGTGAGTTGCTGCCAGTAGTCGGCATACTCTTGTCCTGCTCCTTTTCTAAAGCCAGGAGGGAAGCTGCCAATCACAATTTCAGTGTTGTTTTCGAGTAACAATGAATAGAGTCGCCCGATAGTCTGTTGTGGATCGGATGAATCAAAGCTAAACACTTCACATGGAATTTGTTCGCTACCAATGGCATCTGCTCCCGCTTGGGTCGTTTTCGTGACCACTACTCGGTTACCATGTTTTTCTAAATGTTCAGATAAAGGTACACCTACCCATCCTGCACCGACAATAAATATAGAAGCCATGTGTTCCTCACAACTGCAAATGACGAATTTACAATAAGCCTAACAAAGCTTTGCCCAAAAATGAAAAAACTCCACGGCCGAAGCAAGTGGAGTTTTTACTAGAACAATGGAGCTTTAGTTTAGTACGCGAAGAAGCTTGTCTGCGCGCTCTGCCATCTCGATACCTTCATCTGTTAGGTAACCGCCGTCTGGCTGAGTACAAAGGTTTTTTTCGAATAGGCGCTTAACAGCGTCTTGAGTTTCTTGAGCTGCCTCTTGATGGACTTTAATTCCAGTAGCTGCACTACTTACATCAAATTGAAGAAGGAGGTTTAAATCAGCAATATGTTCAGCGTTGTACTTCATAATTGACCTATATATTCATAACGTTCTCTACCTTCACCTTAGTGCGCATTCTCGGCTCAGGCAATAGCAAATAAAGAGAATTGATAAGTGATACCAAATTGATTGATTAATCATCGAGTGATGAGTTTATTTTGGTTATATTGGGTGATTTGCACCCACTTAAATCATCAGTGATGTTTATTGCTAAGTGGTTGTAATATATTGTGACTAGAAATAATTTGCATTGAGCGAATATTGTATAAAAAGGATATGCATAAGTGAGAGCGAACAAAGTAGCATTAACGATCAGTATGCTATTTGCTATCTCAGGTTGTCAAAGTACACCCTCAGAGCAGACAGACGCGAACCAAACCACAAACAACAATAATGAATCGACAATAGAGGTCCGTTCATTTCAGTCTGTCCAAAGCGTTTACTCCGAATGGGAAGTTAAGCTTGAAGACCATGCTCAATTGTCTCTCTATGCACCAGAGAATTACAATGAACTATTAGACGCATGGGATGATGCTGAAAGCATTTATGCGGACTTACTTAAAGACGAAACTCGGATAACCAAGAGTTACTCCATTTTTTCGAGCCTAACTTACGCTGAAGCCTTCGATGAAAAAATCGCTTTGATCAAATCAAACTATGACTCGATCTTAGTGTTAAAGAAGAAGGCTGATCGAGTACTCGCGGATTCGATTGTCCAAATGGATTACCTGAAGTTTCTTGGCGCAGATACCATGTTTACCTCGAGCTACAAACGTTTGTATTCAGAATACAGCGAGTTGTTTGAGTATGTTCTGGTCGATGAGCTTGAAGACGCTCAAGAAGCGCAGGTGGAATTTCTTAACAATGCTCGCTTACTAGAAGTTAAAGTGGCACATAAGAAATACATCGAACCTTTGAAGAACGAATTAGAGTTCTTGGAAGATGAAGATTTCGATGACGTTGCTCCACTGACGTTTGCTAAAGCAGCATCTCAAATTGCTTTGGCAGAAAGCCAAGTCAAAGCCAGTCCCCGTGAAAAGTCGATCATTGAAGATGCGGTACACGCTGCGGAGTTTGAGTTGAACCACGTGCGCAGTGTCGCTCATGAAGTAAAAGTGCTCGCGAGTGTAAAAGGCGACAAGTTCGAACAATCGGTTTTGAATGCAGAGAATCAGTTGCTGAGCATTTCACAAGTGGTTAATGATGAAGATCACCGTGATGTTGTATTGCGCCTTCAGTCTCAAAAAATTGTAGCGAGTGTTAAAGCGCTGAAAGGCTCAGACATGACGGCGTCATTAAAGTCAGAGATTAAAACTTTGACTGAACGACTCGCTAAGTTAGAAAGTGAGAATCAGAAACAAACACAGAAATTGGTTGAAGCGACCAAGCACAGTGAGTTGCTCGGTGAGCAGATTACCAAGAGTGATGCTCACATTAAAAGCTTAGAAGAGTTAGTGGATAGTTTGAAAAGCTTAGGTGGCAAAGTGGCCAACGAAAGTGACTCTGATGTGATGTCCCCAGCTGTTGAATCTACTCTAGAGGATTCAACCCTAGAACAATCATCAGAAGAAGTGATTGAACCTTCGGTTTAGCATCACTAATTTCTTTATTTGTGATTGAGTTAAAAGCGCCTTAGGGCGCTTTTTTACGTTCTGTTGATCTATGTCAAAATCTAGAAATAAAAGCGCTCTGTGAGCCATTTTAGTGTACGTTATTC
>NZ_JBFRTR010000175.1:0-21820 GCF_041474215.1 Vibrio sp. 10N.222.52.C12 | reverse complement strand
CATCACACACGTGATGTGGGCGTTTTGCGTTTGTCGAGAGCATAGATCCGGTGCTTTCTCATTATTGATTATTTGCGTGTTTTCATTGTTTGCTTAGATATTTGTGAATAGTTACGTATATCCACAATGATATGTTACTTGTTGTCTATTAAATGACTTTGCATACATATTTTCAGCTCAGAGTCGCTGCATAATAGTGTTGTTCAGGATGAACACGCAGTCGATTGCTAGCTCGCATTTGGCTGCTTTGACGACAAGGGATGGAGTGATGCCAGAGTATCTTTGTGAGAACTGCACCATAGCTTATTGTTTCGATGATTGTCGCTCGCCATTAGCGCAAAAAGAGATGATCAAAGTAGAAGAGTTGGTTCGTCGTGTCGATGTTGAACACGATGTTGAACACGATGATGAACAGAGTGAAAAGGGTGAAAAGAGTGAGCAGGGCATTGAAGGTAGTTATTCGCCTAATCGTTCAGACATAAAAAATCCCCACAAGCCAAGCTGGTAGGGATTTTGGATAAGTTGCAGTCCTGTTCTCGCTTTCTCAAGCAAAGGGTCTTACAAAAATTTTTAGAACAGTTTCGTTTTTAGAGCTGTGTCGTTTCTTAGAATGCAGTTAGCTACTAGAGCAAAACCTCATTCCACTAAACGTTATTTCTCATACGTTTTGATTTCGCCTGATTTCACACGAGCAACAAACGATTGCAGTTCTTTCTTCACAACTGGCATCAAGAAGTACAGACCAAGAATGTTGAAGATAGACATCGCAAAGATAGCCGCATCAGAGAAGTCGATTACCGCACCAAATTGAATCGTGGCACCAATAACAACAAACACACAGAACATCACTTTGAAAATCAGTTCCGTTGTTTTACCTTCACCAAATAGGTAAGTCCAAGCCTTAAGACCGTAGTACGACCAAGAGATCATGGTAGAAAACGCAAACATAATTACCGCGAGAGCGAGTGTGTATTTGAATACTTCTGCCGTTTCAGTAAACGATGCAGCAGTCAGCGTTACGCCCGTTAAACCAGAACCATCGAATGGACCTACGTTTAAGCCAGCAATAGTGATAACCAATGCGGTCATTGTACAAATGATTACCGTATCAACGAACGGTTCTAATAGTGATACTAGACCTTCGGTGATTGGTTCTTTTGTTTTAACCGCTGAGTGAGCGATAGCTGCTGAACCTACACCTGCTTCGTTCGAGAACGTTGCACGTTTCAAGCCTTGAATTAACGCACCAATAAATCCACCAACAACACCTTCACCAGTAAATGCACCTGTAAAGATTGCGCTGAACGCAGGGCCGACTTGATCAAGGTTAGAACCGATAACAATCAGAGCCATACCGATATACAGAGCAGCCATCCAAGGAACAACTTTTTCCGTTACCGATGCGATAGAAGGCATACCACCAACAATCACAGAGAAAACTAAAGAAGCAAGTACAAGGCCAGTGATCACACCGTATTCACTTGGTACATCAAATGCGTAAGTTAACATGGCGTGTGCTTGGTTAGCTTGGAACATGTTACCGCCGCCCAATGCGCCCAAAATACACATTAATGCGAAACCAATAGCGAGCACTTTACCTAGTCCGCCTAAACCTCTTTCACCCAGACCTTGGCTTAGGTAGTACATTGGACCACCCGAAACAACACCTGAAGGTAGGATAGTTCGGTATTTCACACCTAAGGTACACTCACAGAACTTAGAAGCCATACCCAGAAGGCCACACAAGATCATCCAGAATGTCGCGCCAGGGCCACCAATCGCAAGTGCAGCACCCACACCGGCAATGTTACCAAGCCCGACGGTTCCAGAAAGGGCAGTAGCTAAAGCTTGAAAATGGGAAACTTCGCCGTCTTCTATTGAGTTAGGGTCTGTGTACTTGCCTCTAATGATATCTACAGCCATACCGACTCGCTTAAATTGAACGAAGCCAAAGTAAACAGTAAAGATCAACGCAGCGAGTAATAACCAGCCAACAATAATAGGGAAGTTGGCTTCGCCAACCGGTACACTTTTAAATATGAGTCCAACGAACCATCCTGTGTAGTCGTTGAAAAACCCATCAACACTTTGACTTAAGTTGCTGATAGCTTGGTTAAATGATCCTTCTTCTGCAAATGCACTGGAACTAAACAATAATATAAACCCAAAAAATAATTCACGTATGTTTTTCATGGTTTTCCCTGTCTTTTTAATAAATTATGTTTGTTGCTGTTGTGTTTGTTTTCTATTTGATTTGTATATCTCAGTGGTTTATCTACTTCATTCGACGGCAACATAAACGGCTGTAGCTAGGTCGAAAAACGAAATAAATATAAGTACTGATCTTGCTTTGTATGGATATCCTTTTGGTATGTGCACCAATAAGACTATGGTATTCGGGCCACCAAGTCCTACTGATAATCCTATACATAAAAATAATGCCAACAAAGAAATTTTTACAATAAATTTACAATTGTTCGGGTTTTGTCATCATTTGGGAATAAGTCGGTGCTTTGTAGGCTGAGAAAAGTATATGCAGTAGTTGTTTTAGGGACGGGTGAAGGAGAATTCAGAGTGATGGGCTGTAGGGGCATAGGGGGGACATAGAGGGAACGTAGGAGAGTTCGAGTATTCGATATGTTTTCGAGGTGTTTAAACATACGAAGGCTAAAGGTGTGTTCGGATCTGAGGATATTAAAAGCCCTTTATCAGAGCTTTTTGATGAGCGGGAAGCATGAATACTTTCCGCTAGCACATAAAACTAAACGGTTCGATGACTATTGCTATTGCCAACTGTGCTTTTGCTGGATTTGTGGTAGAGCTTAAGTGCCAATAACGAACCCCACAATAAAACCTGTCCCCATAGTAATGTCCATTGAGACGCCACTTCTTGCCAAGATGCACCCATCTGATTAAGTGCTAAGAAGCCTTGGATAGCCGGTGTGCTTGGGAATAGCTGTGATAACAGAACTAACCATTCAGGCATCATTTCAACTGGCCAGATAAAACCTGAAGAGAAGATCAGTGGCATTGAACTGATTAACACTACTACCGTGACGAGTTCTCTTCGTGGTACTAACTCACCAATCAAAATCCCTATCAAACAACTGGCCAGTAAGAAGGGCAGAAGTAAGGTTAAGATCTGTGTTGTTGAGGCGAGCTGGTTTATCCCATACATCGAAAAGCTAGCGCCGAAATAGTACATCGACAACAAGTAATAAATGCCGACTAAGGTACAACAGCGAGCAAGCATCAGTTTCGCTGGAGAGGTCTTACTCCAGTAGCCAAATGTCGATTGAGCGTTTTGGGTTGCACCCACTAAACCAGAAGCCATGGCTAAGGTTTGTTGCAGGATCAAAACAAAGACGGCTGGAACCACGTAATCGATGTATCCCATGTGACTATTAAACGTTGGTTTCAGGTTCAAGCTGAATGCACTGTAACCTTTGGCTGCCGATTCTAAAGGCACACCTTCGACTAACAAATGGCTGACCTTAACTTGCGCAGCTAACGTACCACCGGCCTTGGCAAGCCCTTCAACAATGGTTCCGTAGACCAAGAAGTAAGAAGCATCACCAGCGTAAGAAAGTGTCGGGCTCTTACCGAGCAGCAAGTCTTTATAGAAGTTTTCTGGAATGACGAGGAACCCACCAATCTCTTGGTTAAGTACGGCTTGTTTCGCATCGGCGATGGTGGAGTCTCGACGAACCAATTCGATTTGAGAGGTGGCATCCACCATACGCTCTAATTGATAGCTGCTTTGACTCTTATCCAAGTTCACAACCGAAGCTTTCAGTTGTTGAGGAACTTGGTTCGCGTAAGGCAATGGATACAAGAAGGAATAGAAGACCACACCACCAAATACCGTAAGAAGCACGACAGGGTTGCGCAATACCGCTAAGAGTTCTTGCTTGAGCAGTTGAGTAAAGCTCATCGTTTTACTCCTTGTTGTGCTGATGCTTCTGGCTGTGTTGACGGCGTTGTTTTTGCAGATATAGCTGCTTTTGTAGATGGATCTGCTTGTGCAGTTAGAGTTGATTGCGCCAAGTGTTTCTTAATTAGCAACATTACCACGAAAGCAGGAACTGCATACCACAACATAGAAGAGAGGCTGATCAAAGACTGTGCTGCGCTCACACCATAACTAGACTGCGCCGTTTGTACTTCGATGTAATGACTCACGGGCAATAAGCTTCTCCAAATTTGAGCAGCTGTATTCATGTCTGTTACTGGAAAGGTAATACCCATGAACGCAAAGCTTGGTGCCGTAAATGCGCCAGCGAAACTCATCGCCCTTGCTGGATCAAGTGTTAAGAAGAAAAACAAACACCCCATGATGATACAACTGATCACGGTTAGCAGTTGGGCAATAGTCAATGCCACAAAGCTGCCGTTAAATGGCCAGTCTAAGAGCACATAGAACCAAAAACTAAACGCGATACCAAACATCAAAAACAAGACAAGGTAGGGCGTTAATGTTGATGCGAGTGACTTCATAGGGGCGTTGGATAACCAAGCGTGAAGCCCACGAGCTCTAACGTTCGCCGTCAAAACCAATATCGTGCCCACCACAATCATGATCTGCCACAGTGCAGGAATAACCGCAGACACCAAGAACTGTGCATAACTGGTGTTCTTGTTGAACAGCGGCGTGATCTGGCTTTGTACCGTTACTGCTTGGCCTAATGCGGATTGCACCGTGGTATCACCGTGTGACAGCTGTTTCACGACTTCAAGTTGCGCGTTAAAAGTCCCTTGAGCCTGCAGCAAGGCAGAGTTCACCAGCTTACCGATTAAGATAAATTGGCTGTTATAGAATACAGACACTTGCGGATTCAAGCCGAGCAGAAGGTCTCGGTCGAAGTGCCTTGGTATCACAACATAACCATAGATATCACGTTCGATCATCGCTTTCGCCGCATCACTCGCAGAGCTGTATTTCTGAGTGACTTGCAGCGTTGGTGACGCATCAACAAGGCGTGTGAACTGTTGCGAGATTTGACTGTGCTCAAGGTCGACAACTGCGACCGGTAAGTCACGAGCGATCCCTTGTGAAAAAATCAGCCAGATACTGGCAGCAAGCAGCAAAGGAATCCAAGTTAGGCAAGACAACAACCATTTGTCTTTGCGGACAATCGCCCACTGCCGAAGCAAGGTATTCTTCGCTCTATGATGCTCAGTTGATTGCGAGCCTCTAGATTGCGATCCAGTATATTGAGAGTTAGCAGACATAAGTCACCTAAAGCTCAACCACTAGGCTCATGCCCATACGCAGTGTTTCGCTCGTATCGACAGGGTGCGCTTCTACTTCAAAAGTACGTAAATCGAAGCCTTGTGCTGCGTCTGTTGAGCGCCAAGTTGCGAAATCACCCATTACGGCGATGTGAGTTACTTGGAAAGTTAATGATTTATCCAGAGCCGGTAGGTACGCCTCAAACTGGCTGCCTTTCTCGAAATGCTTAAGCATGTCTTCACGAACATTGAGCACAGCCCAAGCATCCTTGGTGTCGATAACAGTCACAACAGGGAAGCCTTGTGGTGCAAGTTCTCCACTGCTCAATAGAACCTGAGAGACTTCGCCATTAAACCAGCTGTGGATCTGTGTGTCTTTTGCGTAAGCTTCAACTTCCGCTACCGCACCCGCTGCCATTAACGCTTTTTGAGCGGCGGCCACTTTGGTTTCGTCACGCGCACCTTCTTGCGCTAATTGATACATTTGGAATGCAGCGCTTTCGGTGTACTTCGCCGCTTGCCACTGTGTTTTGGCTTCATCACGCTTCTGCTCGGCAACCACACCATCGTTGTAAAGGTTGTTTACACGTTGGTAGGTTTTGTCCATCAGATCGGCAGCTGCTTTGGCTTTCAACCATTGGTCTTTAGCCGCTTGGATCTGTTGAGTACGCGCGCCATTCTCTGCTTCTTGTGCTAATGCACCAGCGGCTTTCTGACCAGCTTTTGCTTGCTCTAGCTTCGCATCAATCTCAGGGCTTAGTAGAGAGAAGATCAATTCGCCTTTTTCAACCGAATCGCCTTTGCGCACGAATATTTCATCAATTCTGCCAGGTACTTTCGATGAGATGCTGTATTGCTGCGCATCGATTTGACCTTGAAGCTTAACCGGCTGAGGTTGATAAGCTTGATAGAAACTGTATCCGACCCAGCCAATAACGCCGATACCAACTAAAGATAGAAGAAGGGGCTTAATAGGTTTCATGAATTATCCTTTTGACTGGCTAACGGTGTCTGTTTTTGAGTCGAAATCAGACGGAACAGAGGAGGTTAAGTAACTGGAGTAAGCATTCATTTCGCTGGTTAGCGCTAACAGCTTGTTGAGAGAGATTAGGTATTTGAAGCGAGCAGCAGATTGCTGGGTTTTAATGCTCGCAAGATAAAGCTCGGCATCAACCACTTCTAATGAGTTAGATAACCCTTGTGTGAAGGCTTTTTTACGAAGTAATAGGTTTTCCTGAGCTAAAGACAAGCTCGAGTTTAGGCCTTGAACCTCTTCAATGGCTTGGTTTGCTTCAAGGTAAGTCTTTTGTACCAACACGGTTAAGTCTTGCTTAGCTTGTGACTTAAGGAATTGAACCTGTGATACGGCACTGTGAGCCGCAGCGACTTTGTCGGAACGGCCAGAGGTATCAAGCAGTGGCACATTCACACCAATGCCAACCAACCAATCGGGTTTCATTTCACTGGCTAGAGAGTCATCTTCATACAGGCTGTAATCACCATAAAGGTAAACCTCTGGGTAGTATTTACCTTTCTCGGCTTTAATTAAGCTGCTTGCTTGTTTCTCTTTTGCATCAAGAATCTTAAGGCCGGGGTAGGTCATGAGTGTCTGGTCAATGAACACGTCCATATGAGGCAGGTTCTTATTGATAAACAGTTGTTCAGAGGGTTCTACACTTTCATTTTGACCAAGGATTTGGGTCAACGCCAATTGCGCAATTTTAAGATCGTTCTGAGCTTTCGTGCGCTCTACAATCGCTTTATCTAAAGAAGCATCGGCTTGTAGGCGTTCTACTCGGGCGATTTGTCCTTGCTGTTCAAGCTTGATGGCGAAATCACGATGCTGAGTTAAGCCTGCTTCAACGGCTTGACGCGTTCTCACCACGTCTTCCGCTAAGATCACCGAGAAGTAATACTTACTTAAGTCTTCGTAGCGAGCTTGTTTCTCCATCAACAGTTGGCTTTGCGCTTCTTCGCTTTTACCTTCAGCCGCATTTTGCGCAGCGGTTATTCGACCACCAGTGAAGATAGGCCACACAGCACGAATGGAAGAGCTAAAGATGTCTTGTTCGGTAATCGTTGAGGTAACGCCACCAACTAGAGGGCGCAAAATCGCGGATATAGCAGGGTTTACTCCACTCAAGCTATCTGAAAACTGTTCACCATTAATCGTCACATCACTATCAAGGTGCGTGTAGTTAGCCCCTAAGGTAATAGAAGGAAGATTGAGGCTACTTGTTGAGTTCTGAAGGTGTTGATAACGTTCAACGTTGGCTTGTTGAGCCGCAAGAGAGTTGTTGTTCTCTTGGAGAATTTGCCACGCTTCAGAAAAAGTGAGCGGAGCTGCATAGCCTGGCGAAGCCATAGTGCCGAGAAGCATACTGGCGATCGCAAGGTATCGGAATTTTGGTTTGGTCATCTGCATTAAATACCAATTAGAGTATTAACTCTAATGTTAACAGGGCGATAGTCATTTGTCTTGAATAGATTGTCTCATATGAATAGAAATTCTCATAACTCGTTAATCAAGTGTAAATAAGATTGAGTGACGTGAATATCAAAGATAAATGAAACTTAAAAAGCACGCATAAGCATGCTCTTTAAGTTCAGTATAGAAGTGTTTTTACAAAATGAAGTGGCTTATTTAAAGCTAGGACAATGGTGATCGGCGCGCCATACCAATTGTCTTGAACCTTGCATTGTTTGTAATAAATCTCTACCTGACATTTGCGGGAATGCTAACAATACCTTGAGATCGAGAGGGGAGGTACCATCTTTCTCATAGGCTCTTACGTGAGTAAAAGTCGATTGTAAGTGTTTGAACAGCATAGTCTTAGTAAGACAAATTCCAAAGTTATCGCGTTTCATTGCCTTGTTTCCTTTTCAACAATGTTTATACGTTATGTTTGTTATCCTGTTTCTATTGGACGTTGCCACTGATCGATACTTCCTGCTCATCAATGTTTTATTATTGGGCGCTGATTTGATCAGGCGCCTCTTGATTGTCATGCTGGCCAGTAGTGTAAATAAGGATGTGTGAATGAGGTTAGATAGATAACCTGTTTGTTCAGCAACCGTAACGGCGAGCGTGCAACTTTTAGTTATAGATACGTCCAGCGAGTGAAGAGTTGTTGCCTTTCTGTTAACCGAAATTCCGGTTTAACGCGCAGTCTTAAAATTGCAACGTATCGCTTGGCAACAATAAACTTCTTCATATGCAACCATTATAATTGTATTTATTTTGAACAACCTAAAAAACACCTAAAAGCTTAGTGATCTAGCTCAATATTTATTCGTTTATTTTGGTTTTTAAGCTAATCCGTTCTAAAAACGAACGATTAATCGAGATAAACAACGTAAAGGATTATCAATTAACAATCTGCTCAATTATTTAGTTGAGTAGCAGTCACAAATTCACGTCCATAGAAAGGTCATGCGATTAACTTGGTGTTAACATTGATCGTCTAACATTAGGGACGGTGGAATATGAAATGGAGCAGTATCAGTTTCCGTAAAAGGTTACTGATTATCATGACGGTCACTGGCCTCGTTGAACTTTTGATTCTTGCAGCGGCTGGTTTTTATTACATCAAACAATCTCAAGAACAAGAGATGGGTTTGAAAGCGTTAGGTGTTGCTGAATTTCTATCTGAATCGCCGCTTGTCACCAGCATTATTCAAGAAAATGGAACGTTGGACCCTAATGGCGTTCCCTACGTTTTGTCTGAAGAAACCCAAGTTAAATTTCGTAACCTTACTCAGCTCATTGGCGCGGCGTTTATCGTTGTTGGAGATGATAAAGGTATCCGCCTGATTCACCCTTATGATGACAGGCTCGGTAAACCCATGCGTGGTGGCGATAACCAAAAAGCATTGGTATTGGGCGAGTCTTATGTGTCGACAGCCAAAGGATCGCTGGGTTTTTCAGTTCGTGGTAAATCCGCGGTAAAAGACACCCAAGGTACCGTTATTGGTGTGGTGTCAGTTGGTTACTTATTGGATTCGTTGCAAGATCGAATCGAACCTTACTTAGCCTTTTTGATTGTGATGGCGTTGCTGGTGGTTGCGGTCAACGCTTTGATTTCGAGTTATGTATCTCGCCGTTTTCAACGCGCTATTTTGGGCTTTGAGCCTGAAGAGATAGGCCGGTTGTATGTTGAGCTAGATGTAACCATGAGTACCGTGAAAGAGGGCATTCTGAGCATCGATAAGCATGGCATTTTACGTTCAATTAATAAGAGTGCCTGCGATATTTTATCGATAGACAGGGATAAAGCACTCAATCAACAGCGCCTTTCTGATGTATTGCCAGGCAGTGATTTAGAACAACTGCTATCAACCGGCGACACCGACCACGATGTTGAGTTGTATTTAAACAATAAGCGAATCATTGCTAACCGAAGCCCGATTATAGTGGCAGGTGAGGTGGTCGGGGCGGTATCGAGTTTCCGATTACGAGATGAAATCAACGATTTAACAGACCAGCTCTCACAAACCAAAGAATATGCTGATCTACTGCGTTCACAAACCCACGAGCATCAAAACAAGCTTAACACCATCAGTGGCTTGATTCAGATGGGCGAGCTGGACTCTGTTCAACAATTGATTGGTCAAGAAACCGCTCATTACCAGAGCTTAATTGAGTTCTTAAGAGAGACGGTGAAAGACCCTCTTATTGCAGGCATGCTTTTAGGCAAAACAGAGCGAGCTCGAGAGATTGGGTTAGAGCTTAAAGTGGAAGAGGGATCAAGGCTTGAAGCTCTGCCTAGCTGGTTAAACGCGGATGACGTTGTCACAATTCTTGGCAACCTGATTGATAACGCCTTTGACGCCACCATGACGGCGATTAAGCAAGAGGGTCAAATTGCGCCAGCGCGTCGGGTTATTGAAGTTTCAATCAGTGATTTTGGTAATGAAATTATCGTAGAAGTAGAAGACAAAGGGTGCGGTTTGCCGAAAGAGTTGGCGACCAAAGCACTCACCGAAAAAGGCGTATCGAGCAAAGCGAAGCAAAATCGTGGTGTGGGTTTGTATCTGATAAAGCAGCTGGCAGACCGATATCAAGGGCAGCTTGAAATGGTCGACAACCAAGATTTTGGCACGCGAATGACGGTTTATTTGCCAAAAGAAGAACAATAATAATTAAGCACGAAGCGATCTTGTGAAGATCATCGTGACGGAAAAAACATGGTTAAAGGAAGAACATAAATGAACGCAATCACGAGAGTCATGGTCATTGAAGATGATATTGCGATTGCAGAGCTACACCATCGTTATTTAGAACAGATGGGTGGCTTTGATGTGGTGGGGATTGCGACCACGCAGTCTGAAGCGTTAATGCAATTAGACATATTAAAGCCTGACTTGGTTTTATTGGATGTGTATCTGCCGGACGGGTGTGGGCTCGATATTCTTAATCACGTAAGAGGGAGCAATCAAGGCTGCGACGTTATCTTGATTACTGCTGCTCGGGATGTCGATACGCTGCAGCAAGCAATGCGTGGTGGGGTGGTCGATTATCTATTGAAACCAGTAATGTTCCCTCGTTTGGAAGCGGCGCTTAAAAAATATCAATCGCAGTTGCAAGAGTTTGAAAGTGTGTCTGATTTGAACCAAGGTTTGGTCGATAAGATGCTGCAAGCCAACGCCAAAGCGGACTCAGGAAAAGTGTCAACATTACCAAAAGGGATTGATGGCGTAACGTTGGATAAGATCAGAGCCATTTTTCAGCAAGCTGATGCCGTTAATATTACCGCCGATGAAGCCGGAGAACGAATTGGTGCTAGCCGAACCACCGCCAGACGCTATTTAGAATTTTTGATTACCACTGGTGAGTTAGTCGCAGACTTAAATTACGGTACCGTAGGTCGCCCGGAGCGCTGCTACAACAAAGCGCAAAGATAAACACGACACCATCAAAATGAATATAAAGCCAGTTGAATAAGCTGGTTTTACCTTTTTCTCCCTTTCCTATTGCTCACTCCACCGACCAGATACCGTTCTTTCTTGACTACACTGTTTGAGAATGCCGATTTGCTTCACCCGTGGGTTAAATGAACGGAACTATCGATTAGAATTTGTTCGAAATGAGTCAATATTTAATCGATTGCTTTCACAGTGGTTGATGTAAATCAAATAGTCATAGACAATACTGTCCCGAATAGAGGTGATAGCTTTCACCCTCGTTTACCAAACGCATTCTCAAATTTAATAGGCGCTTACTATTGATGTAATAGTTAAGACCTATTATCTATTTTCGTATGTCGCTGATACCTTTGGCGAATACTAAAAACCTTGTTTTTATAGGAAAGATGATGGTAATACCTGAAAACAGCAGCATCGTTATTTTTGGTGCGTCGGGAGATCTAACTTACCGCAAGTTAATTCCTGCTCTATACCACCTGTATGCTAGCAATCAACTACCAGAATCCTTTGCGATTCTTGGAGTGAGCCGTACTGAGTACAGCGATGAGTCTTACCGTGAGAAGCTGAAGAAGTCTCTTCAGGAAATGGAAAAAACTGAACCAGAGACGCTGAATGCATTTATTGAACATCTGCATTACCAAGCGATCAATACTTCAGATATAGACGACTATGCTCGTTTAGCACAACGTCTAGACAAGCTTGAGCAAGACTACCAATTCGAAAACCATAACACATTGTTCTACTTGGCAACCCCGCCAAGCCTATACGGTGTGATTCCAGCAAACCTTGCTGCGCATGGCCTTAACGATGAATCGAACGGCTGGCGTCGTCTGATCATCGAAAAACCATTTGGTTACGACTTAGCATCAGCTCAAGCGTTGGATGAAGAGATCCATCATCACTTCCAAGAACACCAGATCTACCGTATCGACCATTACCTTGGTAAAGAGACGGTTCAAAACCTTCTAGTGCTTCGTTTCTCAAACGCGATGTTTGAACCACTGTGGAACCGTAACTTCATTGAATACGTTGAAATCACAGGTGCTGAGTTCCTTGGCGTTGAAGAGCGTGGCGGATACTACGACGGTTCTGGCGCAGTTCGCGACATGTTCCAAAACCACCTGCTGCAAGTGCTAGCGATGGTAGGTATGGAGCCGCCTGCACAAATTAACGCTGATTCTATTCGTGATGAAGTGGTTAAAGTGCTTCAGTGTCTGAAACCATTAGAAGAAGATGATCTGCGTAAAGACTTAGTATTAGGTCAGTACACAGCATCAGATGTTCGTGGTCAGCACCTACTAGGTTACCGTGAAGAGCATGGTGTAGCGGATGATTCTCGTACCGAGACTTACATCGGCTTGAAAGCTCACATCAATAACTGGCGTTGGAATGGTGTTCCTTTCTACGTACGTACAGGTAAACGCTTACCAACACGTGTGACTGAAATCGTGATTCACTTTAAGAACACGCCACACCCAGTATTTGGTCAAGATGCACCAGAGAACAAGCTGATTATCCGCATCCAACCGGATGAAGGTATTCAGATGAGCTTTGGTTTGAAAGAGCCAGGCGCAGGCTTCAAAGCAAAAGAAGTGAAAATGAACTTCTCTTACTCTGACTTGCCTGAAACTCAGATGCTGACGGCTTATGAGCGTCTTCTTCTTGATGCACTGAACGGTGATGCGACTCTGTTTGCACGTACCGATGCGGTAGAAGCATGTTGGAAGTACGTTCAACCAATCTTAGACTTCAAGCAAGATCCTCAAGCGCTGTTTGGCTATGCTTGTGGTACTTGGGGCCCACAGGAAGCGGATGAACTTCTGCAACGTGATGGCCGCGCATGGCGTTTCCCATGCAAAAACTTAACAGACACGGATTACTGCGAACTATGATCAATCACAAGATCTTTGCAACGCCAGAATTGGTCGTTGAAAACCTAGCAAACGAAATGAAAGTGTACAGCGAGCAGGGTAAACCTGTTCACATTTCATTGTCTGGTGGCAGCACGCCAAAAATGCTTTTCAAGCTTTTAGCTCAAGCACCATACGCAGAAGGTATTCAATGGAATAACCTTCACTTTTGGTGGGGCGACGAACGTTGCGTTGCACCAGACGACGCTGAAAGCAACTTCGGTGAAGCGAATACGTTACTTTTCTCAAACGTGAACCTTCCAGCAGAGAACATCCACCGCATCCGTGGTGAAGATGAGCCTAAAGCAGAAGCAGAGCGTTTCGCAAAAGAGATGGCAGACGTAATCCCAACAGAAAACGGCACGCCAGTTTTCGATTGGATTCTGCTGGGTGTTGGCGCAGACGGCCACACAGCTTCACTATTCCCGGGTGCAACCAATTACCAAGATGAGAACCTGTCTGTACTCGCTTCTCATCCGGAGTCTGGTCAAATCCGTGTTTCTAAAACAGCGAAAGTTTTAGAAGCAGCAAAACGAATCAGCTACCTAGTACTAGGTGCAGGTAAAGTTGAGATCGTTAAAGAAATTCATACAACTCCTGCTTCAGAGCTGCCTTACCCGGCAGCGAAAATCCAGTCTAAAACTGGCGAAACAGAGTGGTTCCTAGATTCAAATGCAGCAAGTGCTATCGCATAAGTGCGACTAGCCGCAAGGAGATATAAATAATGAAAGGTGATATCGGTGTAATTGGCCTAGCAGTAATGGGTCAGAACCTTATCCTAAACATGAACGACCACGGCTTCAAAGTTGTGGCTCATAACCGTACTGCTGCTAAAGTAGACGAGTTCCTAGAAGGCCCAGCTAAAGGTACTAACATTGTTGGTGCTTACTCTCTAGAAGAGCTAGTTGAGAAGCTAGAAGCGCCACGTAAAGTGATGCTTATGGTTCGTGCTGGTGACGTTGTAGACACGTTCATCGAAAACCTAATCCCACTTCTAGACGAAGGCGACATCATCATTGATGGTGGTAACACTAACTACCCAGACACTAACCGTCGTGTAGCGCATTGTCGTGAGAAAGGCATCCACTTCATCGGTACTGGTGTATCTGGTGGTGAAGAAGGTGCTCGTTTCGGTCCTTCAATCATGCCAGGTGGTGCGGCTGAAGCTTGGGAAGCGGTTAAGCCAATCTTCCAAGGTATCTCGGCAAAAACTGACGCTGGTGAGCCTTGCTGTGACTGGGTTGGTAACGACGGTGCTGGTCACTTCGTTAAGATGGTACACAACGGCATCGAATACGGTGACATGCAGCTTATCACTGAAGCATACCAGTTCATGAAAGATGGCCTAGGTATGTCTGCTGACGAGATGCAAGCAGTATTCGCTGACTGGAACAAGACTGAGCTAGACAGCTACCTAGTTGAAATCACTGCTGACATCCTTGGCTACAAAGATGAAGACGGTGAAGCGCTAGTTGAGAAGATCCTAGACACTGCAGGCCAAAAAGGTACGGGTAAGTGGACTGGTATCAACGCACTAGACCTAGGTATCCCACTAACACTGATCTCTGAGTCTGTATTCTCTCGTTGCCTGTCTGCTCTTAAAGACCAACGTGTTGAAGCTGAAGCTTTGTTTGAGAAGACAATCACTCCAGTTGAAGGCGACAAGCAAGAGTGGGTTGATGCACTACGTCAAGCTCTACTGGCTTCTAAGATCATCTCTTACGCTCAAGGTTTCATGCTAATGCGTGAAGCGTCGAACGAAAACGGCTGGGACCTAAACTACGGTAACGTAGCGCTAATGTGGCGTGGTGGTTGTATCATCCGTTCTGCATTCCTAGGCAACATACGTGATGCGTACGAAGCAAACCCAGACATCGCGTTCCTAGGTTCTGACGAGTACTTCAAAAACATCCTACAAGGCAGCCTAGTGGCATGGCGTAAAGTAGCAGCGAAATCTCTAGAGTCTGGTATCCCAATGCCATGTACGATTTCTGCGCTATCTTTCCTAGACGGTTACACAACTGCACGTCTACCAGCGAACCTGCTTCAAGCTCAACGTGACTACTTCGGTGCTCACACTTACGAGCGTACTGACCGTCCACGTGGTGAATTCTTCCACACAAACTGGACTGGTACAGGCGGCGATACTGCTTCTACAACTTACGACGTATAATCGTTAGTTAGAATCAGTTAAGAACCTTGTTGTTCTTATTAGCTGTAAACTAGAAAACAAAAGGATGCCAACTGGCATCCTTTTTTGTTGGTTTGCGTATTTTTAGATGGTCACTTCAAACACACAACTAATTATCGCTTAGGCGGTCATGATATGTGGTTGTACATCGTCGTTGTATTGATCTCGAATGGCCATAAAGCTGTCTAGGTTTTGTTTAGGCGCTTCAACCCACTCTGGGTCAAACATTGAACCAGTGTTTGCTTCTATATAGGCCATCACCTCATTCAGTGACCAAGCGTGTTTATAGGCTCTTTTACTCATTAACGCATCGAATACGTCTGCCAGTTAATAGCGTATGCGCTATTGCTTAACTAAAGTGTTGTTAATGATGATCTGGACGTTAAATAACCATTTTAAAATTAATTTCAAAGATAAATAGGATAACGAGTATGCTTTATGCCATCATAAAGGCATAAATAAGGGCAATGGATGTAATGCCCAAGTGATTGAGCTAGAAATGGTCAGTGATGACGGTGTTCTAGAGTAAATTCAAGGCCTTTAGTTGCCTTGAAAAAGGTAATGTTATGACTGAAGAAGAAAGAATCGAACTGCAACAAAATAACCCGCTACACGGCTTAAAGCTTGAAACCATGATCACTGAATTAGTGGATCACTATGGTTGGGAAATTTTAGATGCGGCAATGCGTATGAACTGCTTTAACACTAAGCCTACAGTGGCAAGCGCAGTTAAATACCTGAAGAAAACCGAATGGGCTCGTGAGAAGGTTGAAAACTTCTACCTTTACCGTTTCAAGCGCATGCCTAAAGCATCGGACATCGAATATCAGATGCCTCCGCGTTCACGTACATTCCGCCATGGGCTAGAGCCTCGTGAGCCAATGGAACTAACGGTTGAGTCTATCCACGCTTCTCAAGCTAAAGCTGCGTCTGCATTTAAAGAGCGCCGCGGCGGTAACGGTCGTAACTTCCGTCGTTAATAAGAAGGCGTCGCTAGAAAGAACCGTCGCTAAATAAGGCGTCGGCGATTAGCACGGCTAATTAGATAAGCGAAAAACACAAAAGGAGCCTATGAGCTCCTTTTTTAATTCGTTCGATTAAACCGTAATTGGCTAAGCTTCGCGGTTCTTTCTTTGATTCTTCCAAAGATCGGTGACATAAACGATCGCACTGACCAGTAAGAATAGCGCTGACACAGAAAACAGAGCGGGCATTTTTAAGATCCACGCGAATGTGACAGCAAGAAAAGCGACAAAGCAAATGAGTCGACTTGATGACATGACATGACCGAGTTTAGTGTTCATAACGCCTCCTAATGAAGTCTCACTTTCGACAGGAGAATTATCCTACCTTTGGCAAAATAAAGGCTAAAAAACAGTCTAAATTGTTATCAAATTTGCTAATTGAAGGACTCGTCTCACACATTTTGGCTTGGCTATTTTATAAGCAATAAAATAGCCAAATCGGTATGAGCAGGGTGGAGTCTTTTGGCTTTATCTTTTCAGTTGCAAGTCTTATTAAACCGAACGTCTAATTAGCATAGAAAAAGTAAGCGGTGATCAAAAAGCTCGCGATGATCACTGTGGTTCGAACATAGTGTTGAGGGATGCGGCGAGAGATTTTTGCTGAATAATAACCACCAACCAATGTACCCAATAATACAGCCATGCCAGACGGCCAATCAATCGAACCATTGACGATAAAAAATACGATCGCTGCGAGGGAAGCACACGCGGACACGAGCAGTTTGATGCCATTCATCACGTTGATGTTGGTGTAACCAGCCAGCGCCAAGTAGCTCAATGTCACAATGCCTAAGCCTGCATTAAAATAACCACCATAAACACACACGATCAAAAGCAATACAGCGGAAAAGAACGCCCCTGCGCTGGTGGCGTGCTTATGTTTAGCGGTTACTTTCTTTAGCCATTTGTTGAGAGTGCCACCAAAGGTAAAAAGCAGAGCGGCGAACAGTAATAACCAAGGTACGGATTGGGTAAATAGCGCTTCTGGCGTGTGTAGTAGTAAAAATGCACCAATGCCGCCGCCAATTACGCATAGCCCAACAACGAGCTTGAGTTGTTTGGTACCAGATTGAATTTCGTGGCGCAGTGCGTAAGCACCACTGATGTAACCAGCGCATGAAGCAAAGGTGTTGGTCGCGTTGGCTGCTATTGGTGGAACGCCAGCAAATAACAAAGCAGGGAAAGTGATGAAGCTGCCGCCACCCGCAATGGAGTTAAGCACACCGCCAACCACCCCTGATAAGAATAGAATCAACCAATCCATAGTTTTAGAATCCAATACGTTAACTAACTGGTTACCTTACTTGAATTTGTTATGAATATCAGCGCCATGTGTGTTGTAAAGATAGGTTTGTGAGTTTGCTACCATCTTTAACCGCTGGTTTTAATTGAGGCTTTAAATGAAAAAAGGAGCCAATGGCTCCTTTCGTTGAGGTTTAGTTGATTCGATAAAGCTTTACACTTCTACTGGCTTCGCTCTAAAACTCTTAAATAGTTTCACTAGAATCGGGCTAGACAGCACCAATACCGCCAGAATAGTGAAGGTCATCGTAATAGGGCGTTCCCATAAGAAGTTCAACTCACCATCGCTGATCATCAATGCTCGTCTTAAGTTCTCTTCCATCAAGCCGCCCAATATGAAGCCTAACAGTAATGGTGCCAATGGGAAGTTGGCTAGCCTTAATGCTATCGCAGCCATCGCTACCAGTAGCATCACAAATATGTCCATCGTGTTGAATGACACCAAGTACACGCCAGTGATTGAGAAGAAGATAATCATTGGCAGTAGAACCGTTCTAGGTACCGCTAGCAGTTTAGAAATATAAGGGATTAAAGGCAGGTTCAAGATAACCAGTACGATGTTGCCAAAGTACATAGAGATGATCACTGACCAAAATACATCTGGGTGTTCAACGAACAAGCGAGGACCAGGCTGAATACCGTAGGCAATCAATGCACCAAGCATAATCGCAGTTGTACCAGAGCCCGGAATACCCAGCGTTAGTAGCGGAACGAATGAACCACTTGAAGCGGCGTTGTTTGCTGATTCAGGAGCAACAAGACCACGGATACTGCCTTTACCGAACTCTTTCTGCTTGTCTTTTGGCGCGAGGCTACGCTCCATACCGTAACTTAGGAATGCCGCAATAGTGGCACCCGCGCCCGGTAGAACACCGGTAAAGAAACCGAGAATAGAAGATCGAATTGAAACTGGTGCCACTTCTTTGAACTCTTCTTTGGTGACCTTCATGCTACCAATATCCGACATCTTTTGGCTTTCTTCCGCGCTGGTGTCTTGCTCTGGTTTTAGAATACCCATCAAGGTTTCACCCAGTGCGAATGTTGCCATCGCTAATAATAGGAAGCTAAAGCCATCCATCAGATCCGTAAGGCCAAAAGTGAACCGTTCAACGCCAACACCTTTGTCGATACCTACAGTTGATAGCATCAAACCAAGAATAGTCATCATCCACGCTTTGATTACCTGACCTGGGCCTGCAAACGCCGCTACAGCGGACAAACCTAATAGCATCAACGCAAAGTAGTCTGAAGACTGGAAGCTCAGTGACACGCTTGCTAGAGCCGGTGCGGCAATCAAAAGCATGATTGCTGAAAGCGTACCGCCTGTGAAAGAAGAGTAAGCCGCGAGAGCAAGTGCTTTACCTGCTTGGCCTTTTTGAGCCATCGGGTAGCCGTCAAACGCGGTTACTACCGTTGAAGAACAACCCGGAGCATTGATTAAGATGGATGACGTGGAGCCACCAAATACAGCGCCGTAATACACACCAGCCATCAAGATTAGGCCAGAAGAAGGGTCTAGGCCGTATGTAATAGGGATCATCAACGCGATTGCTGAAATTGGACCTAACCCCGGTAGCATACCGATGAAGGTACCCACGAAACAGCCCACAATTACCATCATGATGTTCATTGGCATCACAGCGGTAGAAAGTCCTTGTAAAATTCCGTCTAACATAATGTTATCCCTACCAAAGAGTGAAGATTAAACCAGGCTCTAGGTAGATATCTAAGCCTTGAGTTAATAAAAGAAAGAACGCGATAACGAAAGGAAACGACGCGCCAAATAAAACAGTTTTGCGGCGCTCACCCAACAGGTAAAAGCCTGCAAGTAAGAAGAAGCTGGTTGCTAAAACAAAGCCAAGATAAGTCAGCCCAACACCGTACAGTGCCATTAACACCAAGAAGCCAATCAGCAGTTTCCAGTTTAGCGGTGTTGTGTCACATGTGACTTTCTTATCCGGTTGTCCTGTTATTAGCAGGATCAACGAAAGGCCAATGCCGATAAACGTTAGCAGGATAGGTAAGGTTCTTGCTGTGAAGGGTTCGTACTCGTCACCGGGGAACAGAGGAATCAGCGTGGTTTGGTAGCCATAGCATAAACATGCAAGCATAAAGAGCATGGCTCCGATGCGATCCTTCGAAAGCAAAGATTCCTTACTCAGAAATTTGGTTGGTAAGTCCGACATATCCAACTCCATTTGGGGTGGTATAAAAAGTAAAAAAGCCGTACATGAGCGAGTCAATGAAATGTCTGGGATCACTAACCAAAGGTAAGCGAATTACGGTACTGGTTTATCAGCCACTTGCGTTTACAACGAATCGGCAAGCGTTAGTAATACGTCTACGAATAAACAAAGGAGTTTGAAGTTAACTCATGCACGGCGAAACAAGGAAAGAGTAAGAGGGCACATAGGCCCTCTATGGTTGTTGGTTATTTCAAGAAACCAAGCTCTCGCATTAGGTCGCCCATCTGTTTTTCTTGATCTTCTAGGAAGGCGTAAAAATCTTTGTCAGCTTTGTAGTTGTCGATCCAACCGTTACGGTCACGAACCACTTGCCACTCATCGGTTTTGTACATTTTGCCAAGCGCTACATTCCACTCGTCGATTTTTGCTTGGCTTATACCCGGTGCCGCAAAGAAACCACGCCAGTTAGCAAATACTGTCTCGTTGCCGTATTCAGTCAGTGTTGGGATGTTAGGCGCAGCGTCAAGACGCTTTGGAGCCGTCACAGCAAGCACTTTTACTTGGCCAGACTTAGACATCTCTAGTACTTCACCAAGGCCCGTTGAAAGCAGCTGTGTTTCGCCAGAAAGCAGTGCCGCCATCGCTTTACCGCCAGCATCGTAGGCAATGTAACGTACTTTCTTCGCATCAAAACCTTCGCCTTTGAACGCTGCCGCTACTACAAGGTGGTCCATGCTGCCACGAGCTGAACCGCCAGCAATCTTCACTTTACGTGGGTTGGTTTCGAACTCTTTAACGACGTCTTCCCAAGTGTCGTACTTAGAATCCGCAGGAGCGACGATTGCGCCGTAATCGGCAATGGTTGCTGCTACCGGAGTTAGGTCACGGAAAGATTGAGGGAAGATACCTGTTAGTGAACGAACAACGATAGGCGTTGAGTTCACCATTAGCGTGTCTTCTTGGCGTTGTGCTGTTTCGATTAGGTGAGCAATCGCTTTACCGCCACCGCCACCAGACAGGTTTTGGAAAGAGACATTTTCTACGATGTCTGATTTCACCAATACATCACCCGTACCACGAGCTGTCATATCCCAACCACCACCAGCGCCGCCAGGGATTAGGAAGTGGATTTTTTCTACGTCAGCAGCAAAAGTGTTGAAAGAAAAGGTTGCTGCGATGATAGAAGCCGCAAGAGTAGGTTTCAGTGCCTTGAACATGGTTCACGTTCCTTATGTAGGGGATCTCTTCAATGGAGAGAAACTTATGTTTTATTTCCAGCTACTAAACAGATGAGTAGGATATTGCTTAGCAGATGAAGCTAAAGTTAACGGTGTGTTAATGAAATGTCTGTAATGCGGCGATATTGAGAATAAAGAACATTGGATTAATATTGTTCATAAAGTTCACGGTAACGTGTTTTTGTCCATTTACTGTTGAATGATATCTGGATTCTAAAATCGTAGTTATTGTCTCAGAATGATTGAATTCATTGACAAAGGTTGGATTTAACTAGCGTTTTCTACTCGAGTGCATTGGTTGTTGGTCTATATTGTTAGATGTGACTACGATAACTATTTCTGCAAAAGAGTCAGGTGTATAGAGGTGTTAGATTTTAGATGTGGAATAGAGTTACTATAGTTGATATGCAACTTAAGCGGTATTGATTGCGCTAGGCTGTTAACTTTGGAGTTGGCGATTATTCAAGGATGAAATAATGGCATTAAAAAAAATTTCGTTACGATTTACTGTTGGAGGAATGTTTTTACTCGCGACATTTCTTACCGCTGTTGTTGCGGTTTCACTGCAATATTACTTCAGTAAAAAAATGGCGACTGAGAATACCCTATCAAAGTTGACGATGGTGTCCCAAGAGCTGAGTAACTATATCGGCGCGGTTGATTCTGACGCAGCCAATACCGCGCGTTTACTTTCTTCAGTGAAACGTTCTATAAGTAACAAAATATCGAAAGAAGAGTCGCGTACTATTCTTTCAGAAGCAATTAAAGATAACCCTCTCTTTTATAGTATTTACATTGGCTCGTCTAATGA
>NZ_JBFRTR010000174.1:0-4568 GCF_041474215.1 Vibrio sp. 10N.222.52.C12 | reverse complement strand
ATAAATAAGAAATCTAAAACAGTGTCACGTAGTGAAATTATCTCTACAGGAAATTCTGTAACTAGCTACAAATATGCCGACGAAGGGGCTGCTCGCCACTTTGATGAGCAAATAAAAGAGAAAGGGATTTGGACTGCGCTGGGCTTAATTAAATAGCGAACCTCTAGTCCTAGAAAAATAAAATAAACATATTCGGGAGAGAATATATGTTAAAGAAGACGTTAATGGCTAGTGCGGTACTTACTATCTTGACTGGTTGTTCGAGTACGCCTGTAGAGGTTTGCACACCTGATACTCGCGTCGAAATTGAGCAAGCTGACGTAACTATCCCATCAACAGAAGACGTTAAAGTTATCGTACTTTCGCCAGATATTTCTTTTCAAGATGAAGCGCGAACAAAGCTGATTTCTTCAATGCGAAATGAGCTTGAAAGTCAGATTTCCAGCTCCGGTGCAGAATTGGTCGATCGTACTTTAGCTAATAAGCTTAAGAAAGAGCTAATGTTCGCCGAGCAAAGTGGCCGATACAACACCAAAGGAGCGTCGGTAGCAGATATTGCAATCATTACTGAAATAACGGCATCAGACCTTACTTACAAGTACAAAGAAGCTCGTAAGAAAACTAAGGATGATGGTGAAGTGAAATATTACCCAGCTGAATGTAGATTCGAGGTTGATGTTAAAGCAGTCACGAAAGTGGTTTCAGTCCCAAGTATGACATTGCTTAAACGCTTTGAAATGGAAGGTGATGAGCAAATTACAGTAGAAGAGCGCAGTTCTGATTGTCCAATCACAATTGGACAATATCAAAGCCTAGCTAGCAAAGCGGCTATGGAAGCGGTTGAACATACCTATGACTTAAAGCAAATGTTGGCAGCAAGTGCTCATGTATCCGAGCTTCGTCAGTGCCAACACGGCAGCATGGTGAAGTTAAATATGGGTAAGAATAAAAAGGTCACACCAGGGGCTGAGGTATTGTTTTCAAAAGCAATGAAGTCAATGGAAGGCGATACGGAAATATTCCCTATTGGTACCGGCCATGTTGTAAACAATGAACACAACGCAGTGACACCAAATTATTCTTGGGTGTCGATTGACGAAGAAACAGCTCTTAAAGTTCAAAAAGGCTCTTTAGGCAAAATGGTGCCAGAAGGCTGTCACTGGGCAGATATAGAATGCACGCTTAAATAGTCAGGTAATTAAAAAATGAAAAAACTACTTATTGCAACTTCACTAGTAGCAGTTCTAGCTGGCTGTCAGAGCAACAACGCGACGGTTAAGGAAGCGCAAAACTTCGCTCCATGTACTTTCCCAGATGCACCTACCGTATCTGCGCCTGGTTGGATTTGTGACGTGATACCAAGCGATATCGCTGCAGCGGCAAAAGGCTACTCCAAGAAGAGTGCAGCTGGTATGAGCGTTATGCGAAAAGTTGCAGTCAATGATGCTCGTGTAAACCTTGCAGCTGAGTTTGAAACTGACGTGAGCAACCTATTCCAAGCGGCTACTGAAGGTGTGATTTCTACATCGGCAGCAGAGGGTGTAACGCTAGTGACTGAAGATGTTCAAGAGACATTCGAGAACATCACTAAGACAGTCGTGAATAAAACGCTTACTAGCAGCCGCATTATCGTAAGCCAAGCAAGCCCAACGGGCGGCTTGTACGTTCTAGTCGGTATGGACCAAGCTGCATACGATGCGAATATGAACAAAGTAATTGATGAAGTTGGTGGTGAAGATTCTGCTTTGTGGGATCAATTCAACAATGAGAAAGCGGCAGCAGACCTTGCGGCGGCGTTCGATGCATTGAAAAAATAACCGCGAACGGAACCGCGATTAGTATTAGTGAAAAAGGCCGCCATTTGAGTGGCCTTTTGTCTCTATACACTCTGGGAGTGAACTATGTACAAAATGATCAATAAGACCGTGTTAGCTGCAGTTATTTCGGCAGCTATTAGTTCTCAGGCATTTGCTGTGTCAGAAGAACAAAAGCAGCAGCTAAACAATGCTGTTGCCAAAGCAAGCCAGTCTCAAGAAGACAAGATCAAAGAGTTTCATGCTTACGTTAATGCTTATCTGGATGAGTACGAAGCTTGGCGTGATGAATATACTAACAACCTCGATGAGCGAAGAACCGATCTAATCAAGACATGGGGTGAGGGTGAGGTTTCATCTCAAACCAAGCAGGTGGATTACTCTCAAGACGATCAGGTGAAAACTTCAGTCGATTACGAAACCAATACTGCAACAGTATCTGTATTGGCGGATGAAGATAGCAGCCCAGAAGAGATCAAAGCGCTTGTTAAAAACATTCCGGTTGAGGTTGCTGGTCAAAACGTTGAGCTAGCGGAGCTAAAAGCAGAAGACCACACGGTGCTTTACTCTTTGGAGAAAGAGCAAGAAGAGAAAAACTTCGTTATCCAGCAGACGCAAAGCCAGATGAATGAGTTGGATGTGCAAGCCGAGCGATTGATTTTATCTGATACTGGTATTCCAGACTCTTTCATTTACCAGCGTGCTCATAACAAGAAAATGGCACTACTGGCAAAAGCTCAGGAACGTATTGCGGCGCAAACCAAGCTGTATGACGAAATGCGTGCCAAACATGGTATTGAGGTTAAACGACCAGAGCCAGAAGTTGAGATCGTAAAGCCAGCTGAAAAGGTTGAAGTATCAAAAGAGGTTGCCAAGCTAGAGCCCGCGCCAACAAAAAAGCAGCCGCCAAAAGTTGTGGAAAAAGTCGTCGAAAAAGCGCCACAGCCACAAGTGGTAAAGCCTAAGCCAGCCGTTGACGTTGCGGCGGCCCCGGCTAAGCCGAAAAAAGTGATCAGTTACAAAGTTAAGCTTCCTGAGAACAGCTTAAAAGCGCGCGCGAGCAAGTACAGTGCGTTGGCTGAAAACGAGAGTAAAAACTGGGAAGTTGATGCTGCACTGATTATGGCAATCATGCACTCGGAATCGGCGTTCCGTCCGGATGCGAAATCACACGTGCCTGCGTTTGGTTTGATGCAAGTGGTACCAACCAGTGCGGGTCATGACGTTAACAAACAAGTCCGTAATATCGACGCGCCAATGAAAGTGGCGGATCTGTATCAACCAGTTATCAACGTAGAAACAGGTACGGCCTATTTAGACATCCTAAACAGTAAGTATCTTCGCAAGATAAAGAATGACGAAAGCCGTTTGTACTGTGTCATTGCCGCATATAACACTGGTGCGGGTAATGTGGCTAGAGCGTTCAATAAAGATCGCTCCACCAGTATTGGCAAAGCATCGAAGATTATCAACCAGCTGACGCCTCAACAAGTCTATGATCAGCTAGTGGTTAATCTGCCGTACGACGAAACCAAAAATTACTTGAAGAAAGTAAACAGTCGTATCGCTTTGTATAAGTAATAAATTAGTTAAGCAAAACAAACAAGTACATGTCATTGGCATGTACTTGGATTACCAGTTAATGAATTGAGAGTAGCAATGTTTAAAATTTTCGCTTTAGTATTTATCGGTATCGGCATTTATCTTGGTCTTAATTACAGCGATGAAATTGAAAGCACCATGGACACGGATGCTTTTGAGCGAGTTCAAGAGAAGGCTGAAGATGGTACAGATGCGCTAATGGATAAAATCGACGAGATCAAAGGTTAAAAATGTCTGAAGAGCAAAACAAGGATATTCAAAAAGATATACAGGAAGAGTTACAAGAACTTCAAGACACTCAAGAGTCTCTGTTGGAAGAGCAGAAGAAGGGCGGTATGGCACGCACTATCGGCTTAGTGTCGGTTATTTCCATTGCTTTGGGCGGCTTTAATGACAGCTTTGACGCGCTAGAAAAGATGTTCGATTTTGGTCTTTCTCAAATGACAGACATTCCATCGCATAGAAAGTTGGACAAAATCTATATTCGTTCATCTGCCGAAACCTTAGACCAAACATTTGGTGCGCCTGTTTATATTAAGCGCGCTACAACGGATGATGTGATTAAGTACTACCAGGACGACAACTTCATCCTTTCTGCGATTACTCGAGATAATGCGATCGTCGCTTATCTGGTCTTCCCAAATGAAGACTTTGCTCCAGAAACATTCGAGCATGCAGGTGGTTCTGAGTTTTTTGCACAGACGTTTAGTTCTATTGAAAGTGTCAATGAGATCCGTGCATCGTTTGCAAGAACAGGTAACTACTACATTGAAGAGAATAATGGTGGCGAATTTGGCTACTTGTACTCATCAATCAGTGGTGCGAGTGAGTTTATTTCGCCGATGTCACAAGAGAACAGGAAGTTGCTTTCGGAAGTGGTAGACGCTTTAACAATGGACGAGAACGTTGTAGAAAGCGTACAGTCTTTACGTTTGAATGCGAAACCTAATTTCTATGGTTACAGTACGTTAGGTGTGGGGGCTTTAGAAGAAGCTATTTTGTCTAACACCGAATATCGTTTAATTCATAAGAGTTAACCATTAACACATCAGTTCTAGCTTATGATCAAGCTAGAACTTTATTAGCAGTGGGATTATGGCAAATTTAAAGTTCGAAAGCTTTCTAGAACGGCTTCATAGACAGAACCTTAAG
>NZ_JBFRTR010000173.1:1647-4112 GCF_041474215.1 Vibrio sp. 10N.222.52.C12 | reverse complement strand
GTGGTGGAGGGATAGGGATTTGAAGCCTATCGCTCGCTAAAATTCTTTCGCAACCCTTTGATATTTATGGGTTTTTAACGCTTAAAGCTGCAAATCTAGTTACAAGTGTTTAAGTCAATTGACTTATAGAAAGATGACATTTGATAAATAATAAGTCAACTAAAAACTGCTAACCAGCTCAGTTATAATCATTTAAGTAAAAAAGGCATGCATATGCTTATGGTTATATATGATACGATATGCTATCAAAGTTAATAGTTATAGTTTATGCGATGTCTCAACTCAAAATTCAGTTCGTTAATGCTGGTGTAGGTGATTGTATTCTCCTCACAGATCAAACCAATGATAAGAAAATCTTGATAGATTCTGGTCCAGGAAAGGGAGCAGGAAGAGCTATGGTTACCAGTACGTTAATGCGTATATTAGGTGAAAATAAAGAGGTCGACTTGGCGATTCTTACTCACAACGATGACGACCATATTGGTGGGTTTGTAGGGCTGATCACAAGCAATATTGTTAATATCAATAAAATTCTCTTTAATACGGTCGCTCAGCTAGAAGATGACACGCTTGTAGACTCAGGAAAAGCATCATATCGACAAGACTTAAATTTATATAAGACAATAACAGAAACCAATATTGATATAGAAAGCCTTGTCGTTGGAGAAGAAAGCTCCAGTACCTTAAAGTTAGGCGATATGACGCTTAAATTTATTTCACCTAATCGAACAAAAATGAACAAACTAAAAGATTGGGCATCTAGAGAGAAAAAGTCAATTGATAAAAAGAAGCAAGAAAGCCTAACAACCCCCCAAAAATCATCGAAAGATATCACTTACAATAATCTTAATGATGCTTTAAAAGCAATTGAAATAGAGGATATATTTGATCCTGATACTAGAGAGCCTAACGGTTCCTCATTTGCTTTCATATTAGAGTATGGTGAACATCGTTTATTATTCCTTGGTGATTGCCATATGGATATTATAGAAGAATATTTTTCAGACCAAGAAAGCCCACAACGATTTGATCTTGTTAAATTATCACACCATTGTAGTGAACGTAATAATAGTCAAGAGTTCTTTAACCTAATTGAGTGTGAAAATTATGTTGTTTGCTGCGATGGTTTGAATAATCACGGCCACCCTTCAATGAAAACTATAGCTAGACTCACCAAAAGATTTCCAAGTTCGTATATACATTTTACCTCTGATAGCGAAAGTATCACAAATTTCACACAATCGTTTAAAGATAGATGCCATTTTCCAGAGGGAAACATCCTAGAGTTCACATATGACTTATCAAAATAATATTGTATCTATAAAGTCTGGAGTACCCGAAAGTACAGGGTATGCTTTCAAAAGTGCTTGTGGAAAAAGCAAGTACGTAATTACTTCTAAGCATGGTATCTGCATTGATAAACCGACTTGCGCACTCATATCTTCTGGAGTGAACGCATGTAGAAGTTGCTCAGGAAATATCGACAGTACTCAGATTTCAGTCAAGTTTGAAGATCGTGATTCTATAGTACCGATAGCTTCTTTTATATCGGAAAAAGCAGACGTTGCATTGCTAGAATTAGATGACGAACAGCCAAATTTAGAAGTATTAAAGTGCTCATTTAACGAAGCTGATGTCTACCACATGTGGAAACATGATAAGGCATCGATTCTTTTGGATAATAAACGAGCAAAAGATGGTTCATATATATTATATAATTTAAAAAGTGCAACTTTTTCGGAATTTTCACCTAAAAGTCAGGTTATACCTGGGTATTCTGGGACTCCAATTTTCTCTAAGGATGAACATGGTAACCCTATTGTACATGCAATTCTCACAGATAATGAGCTTAATAATGATATAGGAGCTGAGCTGATTAATAGAGAGCTATTAAGTGAACTGTCCTTAAAAGCAAACATTATAATAAACGATGCCTTTAGTTCACTATCTAAAGATATAACGAAGTCATTTATAGATACATGCTTTGAATTCTATTATGAATACGATTTAGGCAATGACAATAAGATTAAGGTATATTCAGTTCCATTCTCTGATTCAAATAAGTTTGACTTATCAAAAATTGTTGAATTTTTAACCAGCAACATGAGCAGGAGTGTTTTTTCTCCTAGAGAGGTTGAACTCTCACAAGGAAATGAACTGAAAATTCTAGAGGCATATAGTAAATTCTCATCTGCAACTAATGATATATATAGTAAACCAGCATTATTACAGAATTTAGTCGAATCTGATCTTTTAGCTCCGACATTATATAAATCAACAAAACAAGATGAGTTCAGCTCTATTCATATTAGAGAATTTTTCCCTGAAAAATTCGAACTTGTAATGTCTAAATTCTTTAGTGATAGTGATATCATTGAATCCATTAATAATTGTGCAAACTCTTTAAAGATTGCGAACAATACAAAAAGTGGTAGCTCTCTATTACTTGAACCAAGTTTTGTTCA
>NZ_JBFRTR010000173.1:0-927 GCF_041474215.1 Vibrio sp. 10N.222.52.C12 | reverse complement strand
TGAACCAAGTTTTGTTCAACAGTACGTATCACCTAAATATGCAGAACTAATATCAAAATTGATATTACCAGGAAGTGATATACATGTTGAGTATAATTTTGGGTTATTGAATACATACATCTTAGATATAGATCCAAGTATTTACACTGAAAGAAACATCAACACTAAGAATCAAATGATTCGAAATAAAATAAAAGAACACTTGGAATGTAAATATGAAGAAATATCATCCATATTTAATGACCACCTCTTTATGGGTAAAACATGTTACTTATATTTTATTCCTATCAATGAAGTTGGTGAATTAAATAAGCTAATGTTATCTAAGATTAAAAAATATAAGTGATTTGTGCATGTTAGAAAATATAAGCTTGATAAAAAAATTGACAACTGACTCAATAAATAGTCTTCATTTTACAGAGTTATACGAAAATCTTTCTATTTCTTACGCAAATAGTAAGCTTAACATTTCAACCCCTATAACCTCTAAAGATACCGATGATTTATGTAGATACGCAGATATTTTTAGTCTGTCAGAAGAGTCTGAATATAGGGTGCTAGCTTATCGAATTATTGTCAAGTTACTTGGGGTATCAGAGAAAACGCACGAATTAGGCAGTATGGCTCGTTCTATTTTTACTAAACTTGGTTTGTTTGTTTCTGAATCAAGGTTTAATGAAATCGAAAATCCATTACCTTATGAGCGTGAAGTTAGTAATATTTTAAAAAAGGATAGACAAAAGTTACCTTTCGGTGATGAAATATTTACAGACTCACAATATCAAGTTTTTTCTAGTTTAACGGATCTTGATAACTTCAGCTTTTCTGGTCCGACTTCATTCGGAAAGTCGTTCATTATTAGAAGTTATATTTTCAATTGCATAAATGATAAGAAAGATGTAATTGTTTTAGTTCCTACAAAAGTAC
>NZ_JBFRTR010000172.1:0-370 GCF_041474215.1 Vibrio sp. 10N.222.52.C12 | reverse complement strand
TCCACATAAGATGCCCACTCTAGTGCGGAGAGTACTTTGATCACGAAAGGCCAATGCCCAACTCCTTTCCGACTCTCGTTGCCGTTTTGGCCACAGCGTATTAACCACTTCCGCTGCTTCATCATATGACGCACCTTTAATGGATTCACATACGTTCATCATATTGACTCCCTAGCACTTACCCGAATTGTGGTTTTCAGGAGGAACATCCTCTCACGATTTTGTTCCCACTCAGCCTAACGGCCAAGTTTCGTTACATTGTCAGATCCGCTACTTTATTCAGGATCTTAGGGTCATCTGGTGATACAGATGGTTCACTCTTGTCGTGGTGAACAACGCTTCATACGACTTCAGGTCGCACGGGCACTTT
>NZ_JBFRTR010000171.1:0-1419 GCF_041474215.1 Vibrio sp. 10N.222.52.C12 | reverse complement strand
GTGGGCATCTTATGTGGACTCCCCATTGTCAACAGTAATCGTCAGTAAATCAGAAATAAATGCGCACTTATGTACGAGCTCAACAAGAGTAGCTAACTCAGGCTCTACGATATTTACGCGAGTTAGTAGCAAATCTAAGCTACGAGTTCAAGACTCTCAGATGCCCGCTGCTTTGACTAACTGATTTTCATCCAATTTATGCATTTTACTGTTAAGACAATTTACTAAGATACTAACGGTTCAGCTTTATATTCCGTACCTTGAGTTAAAATAGCAAATGCTGTTCTGACATTTTTATTTGCCAACGCTACCGCAGCACACTTCTTACCTCTACGTTCAATTAAATTTTTTAGCCACTCTTCTTTTTTTGTTTTCGGTGGGCGATTGGCAACCTTGCTTACGATCGACATCGCACCAGTAATCAATTGGCTTCGAAACAGAGTATTTTTAAAACCTCTTCCTATCGAACCTATTTTAGCTCTCCCCCCACTTGAATGTTGTATTGGTGTGAGCCCTATGCAGGCTGCGGCTGCTTTCCCTTTACTAAAAGCTCCAATGTCAGCACACCCGAGCGCGATATATAAGTTAACAGCATTAAGGATACCGATGCCCTCAATTTTAAGTAACTTCTTACATTCAGGATGATAATTCAAAGATTCTTCAAGGCAGTTGTCGTAAATATCAATCGCTTCAACCAGCGATAAATATTGATCCCAGGCAGTAGATATTGCCTGACGAAACGAAGGTGAAAAACCATTATCTGGGTCTTCTAGGGTTTCATCAATTGTTGCTCTTAACCCCCCATTTCTGTTGGAGACTTGAATATTTAATTCAGATAACAAAGCAATCAATTGGTTTTTAGAAGCGGTTTTTTGTCTTATGCTTAGTTCTCGTAAGCGGACAATCGATTGTAGTTGCTGCTGTTCGGCTGTTTTACCTTGAATAAAGTTCACATCAGGTAACAGTGATGCTTGTACTATCGCCAAAGCATCATTTTTGTCAGTTTTCTGATTTTGTCTGACCACAGCAACTAATCTCGATGAGATTAAACGAGCATCATGCCCATGAGAAGAAGCGAGTTGCTTCCAATAATTCGAAGTACCACAAGCTTCAAACACGATTGTGGCAGGCCTTGAATTTACTAACCAACAAGTAAACGCCTTCGGTGTCATCTCTGTATTTGAGTGCACTTTTCTGTTTGTATAAATACAAACTTGGATCACTTTTTTAGCTAAATCAACGCCAACAATCGTCTTGTTCATTTGAATCTCCAAATTATTTTGAACCCTACTATTGTAGGACTTAGGGTTGGGGAGTCCAATTATCTAAGTTGACATTTTACGTAACATACGGAACAGGGTAAGCCTGTATCACTCCCTTTGGGAAAGCCTTTGTGGCCGATAGTGATGCAGGTATAGG
>NZ_JBFRTR010000170.1:0-9307 GCF_041474215.1 Vibrio sp. 10N.222.52.C12 | reverse complement strand
CATCAATGGCTAGGTGTTGTATCGCTCCTCTCGCTTTAGTCTTAAATGAGACCTCAACTTGCTTGGCTCTACGACTGATGCAGGTGTAATGCGGACAACTTAACGGCACATGGGCTAACCTAAATATCGAGTCGATAAATCCTTGCAGCGCTCTCAGTGGCATAGAAAAAACTCGTTTCACCATGAGTGCTGTCGTAATAGCTAAATCACTGAACCGACGTGGCCTCCCGCGCTTATTCTGTTTGCTTTGCGCCCACCCACTTATTGCTTCTTCATCGATCCAGAAGGTCAGAGAACCACGGTTAATGAGCGATTGGTTGTATTGCTTCCAGTTGGTTGTTTTGTAACAAGGTTTAGGCATAAGGCTACGAGAGAGAGTGGTGGTAGCTGATCAGATCGTAGGTTCTTGATTTAGTTCCATTGAATTACGCAACAAAGCCATTGAGTGCTATTGAATCATATTATGCGTTATATCCAGAGAAAGGTATTCCCGTTTATGCTGCGCAGTTTAAAACACAGAGTTCGTATTCGTCGCTAGATGCAATGAAAAGAAACCATCTGCAATATGGTAGTTCATTCACCCAAGAAGAGCCTGTAATTGTAGAGGAAAAGCGGGGATATAACCTGTATACAAAAGTGCTAAAAATTCCGTCGTACTTACCTTTTACAAAAGAGAGGGAGGCGGAATGTATCGTCGATGAATTTGACCCGAAAGAAAATTGCCCACCACTGTATGAATGGATTACCAACACTTCCGGTAGTTTTCCAACTGCGGAGAATCCAATGCCTCAAAAGACAGAAGACCTTGAGGTGACGGCAGATATATACGTACCAAAAGAGTTTAACTGGAATAGTTTTATAGAGTTACCTGTCGTTATTTTTATTCATGGTGTTACAGCAGAGCGCGGCACTGCTTCTTTAATGGCTGCGGAATATATTGATAAAGGTTATGCCGTGGTTACGATCGATATGCCATATCACGGTGAGCGGATACGTTATGACTCAAGCCCTGAGCACGTGGAAATTAGTGCCCGAGCAAACAAAGCCTTCTTCATCAATATTGATTCCCCTTTAGCGCTTCGTTCTAACCTCCAGCAGTCTGTTTCTGATTTTCTGGGTCTACGCTATGCGTTGAGCCAAGAAGGTTGGGTTGATAACAATAACGTTCATCTAATCGGACAATCGTTGGGTGGGATCATGTCGGTAATGGTGAGTGAGTTTAGTCAAGCAAGCCCTGATTTTCTCTCGGATACTAATCCTAATTTTGAATTCAATACGGTGAACTTTGTTGTTCCGGGGCAGGGGCTAACCAACTTGGTTCTGTCTTCTCAAACCTTAGGCCCTGAAATGTCTGAAGGTGTTAAGAAGTCTCCTGATGTTCAGCGTGGCATTGCTGAAACTGTCATACCAGATACATGCATAACAGAAGCAACGAATCAACAATGTATTGAAGCACTTAGAGAGTTTGTAGAGCTTTCATCTGATAACGCGCTGCTTGTTAATCAGCTAGAGAACGACATCTTCGATTTAGTTGTTACCGACCTTAAACAAGGAGTTCAAGCAACAATTGATAGTGCAGACCCTGCTAGTTTCATCTCTCGTCAAGTTAAGGCTGAGCAACCGACTCTTTTGTTAGCTGCAGTTGGAGATTGCGGCGAAACCTGTGACGTTGGCGTTGATTATGTGCCAGACAGCGTAATTCCGAATACCGTGCCAAATAATATTCGAACTGGCACTGAGCCCTTAATTACTGCCCTTGGTTTAGACCCAATAACGGGTACAAAGCGTGATCAGATCGAACTCGGTGGAGTCATAAGAACGACAACCGGTGGACATGGTACGTAATTATTCCCGTATGAAGGCCCCGTTGATGAAAATGGCCTACCGGGTATGCCAGGCGAAAATATGTCAGATGTACGTGAAGCCGTGACAACCCAACAATTAGCTGTTGCTTCGATGGTGATGACTGACGGTTCGCTTGTTGTCATTAATAACGAAGATCATATCGAAACAGAGGTGCCTCAAAATGAAGAATAAACTTTTTTTGGGCACTGCAGTTGCTCTTGTTCCTTGCCTGATTAACGCGGCCGGTTTTCAACTTAACGCACAGTCCGTAACAGGGTTAGGTCGTGCATTCGCGGGTGATGCTGTTATGGCCGATAGTGCGGCAATTGTGGCTAAGAACAGCGCTGCGATGGCTTACATCGAGCAACCAACACTTTCTGTAGGTGCTATCTATGTCGATAGTGGTATTGATGTGTCTAATGTTAGCTACACGCCAATGATTGGTGATACTGAAATGTTGGATGACCAATCATTAGACGCAGGGACATTAGTTCCAAACATTCATTATGTTCATTCTATCGAAGATTCGAAGTTCACATTAGGTGTAACGGTTCACTCCAATTTCGGTACTGACGTTGAATTTGATAACTCGTTCGAAGCTGATGAGTTTGGAGGAAAAACGGCGCTTTCCAGTATCAATGTGTGTTTCGCTGTGGCTTACGAGTTGTCCGAACAAATCAACTTAGGTGCCGGGATAGATGTTATCTACGGTGAGGGTGAGATATACCGTCAAAACTTGTTAAATGTAGATGCAGACGGTTTCGGTCTGGGTGCAAATGTTGGTGCGACTTACCAAGTCAACGAACATAACAAGTTCGGTATTAGTTACCGTTACAGCCCAGATATCGAAGTAGAAGGTGACATTACCAAAGGCGGTGTCCCTGCCGACAAGATGAACGTACCTCTACCAGACACTCTAGAGTTTTCCGGTTGGCACCAGCTCAACGAACAGTGGGCTTTTCACTACAGCCTGCAGTGGGTGAACTGGTCTGAATTTGATTCGCTAACATCTGACTCTTATGACGACTCAATTAAAGAGTATCAATGGAAAGACGCAGGACATGTTTCTGTCGGTGGTACATACACCATGTCAAAAGACGTCGTTCTAAGAGCTGGCTACATGTACGACATTTCCCCGACTGACGAACTCACATCGCTCTCTATTCCTGATGTTAACCGTCACTGGTTAACAGTCGGAGGGACGTATAACTTCACCGATGCCAGTTCTGTGGACGTTGGAGTCGGATTTATCATCGGAGAATCACAAGATATTGACGAAAACCTGACGACGATTCCAGGAACGAGTTCCAATATAACTGCTGATGTGACTGCCGATGCTCTCTTGCTTGGTGTTCAATATCAACATCGTTTTTAACTTTTACTTTGGAGTTCAGAACGTAAAAATTTAGGAATCATATAAAAATTGCAGGGCTCGACAGTGAGTTGAGCCCTTTTCTCATTATTAGCTGTTTTAGCATTATTTAAATAGCTGGAAGCTCATTAAGTAAGAAATAGCTGCTTAGAAAAACGTTTTAATTCAGACGAATTCAAACGGTTATGGTTATTAAAAATGAAATTTACAAAGCTTAGTAAAACAATCTGTTTGGCACTGTTTGCCTTACATATCTCTCCATCGTTTGCCCAAGACTCAAACTTGATTCCTGTGACTATCGAAAAAGCGCACAAACAAGCATTCACATCTTCAATCAACGAGGTTGGCAAAATCAGGGCAACGGATTCTGCTGCATTGACATTCAGTGCCTCCGACAAAATTCTCAATATCCATTTCAAAGATGGAGATTCAGTTAAAAAAGGCGAGTTGATCGCTCAATTGGACAATACCAAAGCGAAAGCCGATCTAGACAAAGCAAGAAGCTCTCTAGCGTTAGCAAAGTCGAAATTAAAGCGAGTACAAGAATTACTAAAGAAACAGCCTGACTCTATGTCTCAACAAGATGTTGAAGAACTGGGAGAGCAGGCGAATTTAGCTGCGGCTGATTTCCGTCAGAAAGAAGCGCTAATGAATGACTATTTATTGGTTGCGCCATTTGATGGGCAATTAACCAACTTTACCCACTCAGTGGGCAGTAAGATTGATGGCGCAACCGCGTTGGTGAGTTTGATCAAACTCGATCCTGTCGAAGTTCAGTATTCCATTGGACAATCGGATCTAGGCAACGCAAAACTTGGACAGAATGTCTCTATTCAAGTTGATGCTTTTGTCGATGAAGCATTTTCTGGTGTGGTGGATTACATTGCCCCCGCGGTTGATGAGAGTTCAGGTCGCGTAGAAGTACACGCGCACGTGACCAATCCAGATCATCGTTTAGTTCCGGGCATGTTTGCCAAAGTAAGCCAAATGACGTGCGAAGACACGACTCAAATGGTGGTTTCCCAAAATTCCGTTCAAGCAAAAAATGCACAACGTTTTGTATGGATTGTGAATGGCGAAAAAATCGAGCAACGCATTGTTGAATTGGGCGTGAACACTAACGATGGGTACGTCGTTGTAGAAAGCGGATTGAAACTGGGTGATAAGGTCGTAGTGACGGGGCAACAGAACCTTAAGAAAGCGTCTCTAGTTAAGGTAATGAACCCTAATGCGGAGCAGAAAACAGTTGAGCTAATAACGGAGCCAATAGACAAAGAGGTCACTAAGCAGACCGTTAAGCCCGAGGTAGAAAAGACCGAAACACAGATTGATGAAGCACATCCGGTTGAGCCTTCGGTTGATTGGACGGAAGCAACAAAAGGTGTAGACGAAGCGATCAACGAAAATAACGAGCGTGCGGAAACTAATGCGGCCGCTGAGCAATCATCGAGCGAAAGTCTAAACAAGGAAACTCACAGCAAAGAAATCCAAAGCAAGGAAGCTGTAACAAAGGAGAACCTGAATGAAGCTTCCTGAGATTTGTATCAAGCACCCTGTGTTTGCGTCTGTTCTGAGTATTACTATTGTTTTGCTTGGGCTTTTGTCGTTTCAAAAGCTCTCAATCCAATACTTTCCTGAACATAAAACACCGTCGGCGACTGTAACCGCGGCGATCAATGGCGCGAGCGCTGAGTTCATGTCGCGCAATGTGGCAGATAAACTGATCACGGCGGCAACGGGCTTAGACAGCGTGAAAACCATGACGACCGACTGTCAGGAAGGAACGTGTAATCTAAAAATCATTTTTGAAGATGACATTAATGACGTCGAATACACGAGCTTGATGAACAACCTGCGTAGCAGTGTTGAAGCGATTGGTGATTTTCCTCCTAGTATGACGGACAAGCCAACGGTAACGGATGACTCTTCTGATACCAGTATGCCGAGTAACATCATCACGTTTGTGAATACCGGCAAGATGTCTAAGCAAGACATGTATGACTACATTAGCCAGCAAGTCGTGCCCCAGTTTAAGCACATACAAGGTGTGGGGGGGATTTGGGGGCCGTATGGTGGCAGTGAAAAAGCGGTTCGTGTGTGGTTACAACCTGATCGAATGATGGCGCTTAACATGAGTGCGTCAGACGTGGTCGGTACATTAAGCTCATACAACGCGACATTTACCGCGGGTACTATCAAAGGTCAGGTACGAGATTTCTCCATTAACCCAGTCAACCAAGTGACCAGTGTTGATGATGTGCGAGATTTGGTGGTTCGTGTCGATAACGGCAAGATCATTCGTGTCGGAGATATTGCTGAAGTCAAAATGGGGGAAGAGAGCCTTACGCCGAGCATTCTTCGTGTAGATGACAATTTAGCGATGTCGATTCAGGTACTGCCACTGAAAAGTGAAAACCCAGTTACAGTTGCAAATAAAGTTAAGAAACAGATTGATGTGATTCAGCCTCAGTTGCCAGAAGGCATTGAGATGAAGATGGTTTATAACCAAGCTGATTTCATTAAAACCGCAATTGACGAAGGTTTCATGACTTTGGTTGAGGCGATTGTTCTTGTTTCAGCCGTTGTCGTGTTGTTCCTTGGTTCAGTTCGTGTGGCGTCTATTCCTATTATCACGATCCCAGTCTGTGTGATTGGTGTGTTTGCAGTTATGCATGTGCTCGGGTTTAGTATCAACGTGCTGACTATCTTGGCCATCATTCTTGCGATTGGTTTAGTCGTCGATGATGCCATTGTAGTGGCTGAAAACTGTTACCGACATATCGAAGAGGGAGAAACCCCTTTTAATGCGGCAATCAAAGGGTGCCGAGAGATCGTCTTTCCTGTGATAGCGATGACGCTGACTTTAGCGGTCGTGTATCTCCCTATTGGTTTGATGTCGGGCTTAACCGCCGATCTATTTAGACAATTTGCTTTCACGTTAGCAGCAGCAGTGATCATCTCTGGGTTTGTGGCTTTAACGCTCTCGCCCATGATGTGTGCTTACTTAATGAAGCCAGTTACAAAGCCGGCAAGGTGGTACAAAAAAGTTGATGCGAAGCTGAATGTTCTGTCTGACTTGTACACCAAGGAACTTAGCAAATGGTTTGAGCGTAAAACACTGATGAGTGGTATTGCCTTGGCATTGATTGCTCTATCTGCTTTGGCGGTTTGGACAATGCCTCAAGTGTTGCTTCCAACGGAAGATACTGGTTTTGTTGAGGTCACTTCAACGCCTCCTACAGGAGTCGGACGTCAGTATCACCTAGACAACAACGAGCAACTCAACAGTGTGTTCAAAGGTGATAATTCAGTAGAAGCGAATTTATCTTACATCGAAGGGACTCCGACCAATCACGTTTTATTGAAATCATGGGGCGAGCGTGACCAGTCAGCTGATGAGTTGGTGAACGAGTTTATCGCTAAAGCGCAAAGTTCGGTCTCTGCTTATGGCATGTCTTTCAAGGTTCGCTCGGCTGATAACTTGAACATTGCCACTAATATGATCCTAGAGTTAACGACGGTTAACCGTGATACCACCGTATTGTCGGAAACGGCGAATGAGGTGGTGGAGGCGCTTGAGAGTTATGAGGGCGTGACCAACATTAAAAATTCGATGTTGCGTGACCAATTGCGTTATGACTTGTCGATTGACCGCAATGCTATCGTATTGTCTGGTGTGGATTACAGTAATGTCACCAATGCGCTATCTACTTTCTTAGGATCAGTGAAAGCGGCAGATCTACAAGCGGATGATGGCTATACGTACCCAATTCAAGTTCAAGTAAATCTTAGTGATCTTGGCGATTTCAAGGTGCTCGATAAGCTGTACGTGGATTCACAGTCGGGTCAAAGGCTTCCTTTATCTCAGTTTGTATCAATCAAGCAAGTGACATCGGAATCTAATTTCAAGACGTTCATGGGTAAAGACAGTGCTGAAATCACCGCGGACTTGATGCCCGGATATACGGCGAGCGACGTGAAGGCATACATTGATGACACGGTACCAAGTCTGTTGAAACCTGCTCAGAGCTACGAGTTCAATGGCGTAGTTAAAGACCTGGTTGATTCAACCGCGGGCGCACAAGTGCTGTTCGTATTGGCGTTGATTTTCATCTTCTTGATCTTGGCGGCGCAGTTTGAAAGCTTTGTTGACCCAATGATCATCTTGCTAACGGTTCCATTGTGTATTGTGGGCGCGATTTTGACGCTTTCGGTATTTGGTCAAAGCCTCAATATTTACTCGAAGATAGGATTGCTGACACTGGTTGGTCTCGTGACCAAACACGGTATTTTGCTGGTGGAGTTTGCCAACGAGAAACGCAAATCTGGCGCGAGTGCGAAAGAAGCGGCGATCAGCAGTGCACGTTCAAGGTTACGTCCAATCTTGATGACCTCACTGACGATGATCCTCGGTTCATTGCCATTGGCACTGGCGGATGGCCCGGGTTCCTTAGGTCGAATCAATATTGGTTTGGTTCTGGTCGGTGGCTTGTCTGTCGGAACTTTTTTCTCATTGTTCTTAGTGCCAGTCGCGTATGTCGGTATGGCGAACCTAAAGCAAATGGATTTGTTGACTCGATTGAGAACGAAACCAGCGTAGCGAGATGTTTTAGGTTTAGCTAGATACTTCAAGGCCCTCATTGTGAGGGCCTTTTGCTGTTGTGGGCTAGATTAAGTGAGGAGAGCGGTTAGAAGTCGTAGTTTAGATTCATTGAGCTGTAGATTTCGGCGTTACTTTGGTCTGATGCGTCAGTGGTGTTGTAGATGTATTCGGTATCAAAAGTTAGCGCCAAATTGCCTATCAAGATGTTCTTTAGATAGCCTTTAAGATTGTAATTGGTGTTCTCTTCACCGTAAGCCATGTTAGCGGTTGCCCCGATAGAAAACGTCTCTGTGAGCGTCAGAGAGCCATCAACACTGGCATTCACGATTAGTTCATAGTTCTCTTTGTTCGGGAACTCTTCATCGGAGGATTGCCGTTGACTGATTCGGTAACCCGGACCAGCAGAGCCTTGAAGTTTGATTCTTTCAGTATCATAAAAGTGGCGACCCAATCCTGTAGCCGTTATGAATTGCTTACGATAAGTACCAAAGTGGTCGTGTTCAAAGCGTGTTGTCGCGACCAAATAGGTGACTTCGTTCAAGTCATAGCTTATGCCATAGTTTGTGGTATAGCGATTGGTGCCGTCTTCATCGCTTTCAGCATCGGTATAGTAGGTATCAAACTGAACTCGTTGGCCCCAGTTTTCTTTTTTGTAACCAACAGAGATTCCAGAGTTGATCGACAAGGATGAGCTGGTGTTTTGCGAATAGATAAACCCGAGCTTGGTCAGGGTCGTAAAAGGAGATTCTTCAGCTTCTTCTTTTAACTCAGAAGCTTCGCTTAATACGACGTCGTCCTCGAGTGCCACTTCTTTAACCTCTTCTCCAGCCTCTTTTCCAAATATGGGCATAGAGAAAGCGATGAGAACTAAAGGTAGCTTTGCTCGGGATCGTGTGTATGAAACTGTGTTGGTTAATGGGCGCGTTGTTTGTGGGATAGCGTGTGTCGACATAATGATTTGGTATATAAGGTGATTGGACACGACGAACGCAAGGCTAGTCGTGAAGAGCCGTAATTGATTGAATCGAAAATGCGCGTGAGTTATGACGCCATAGGCAAAGGCGAAAAAATCGTTTTTATCGCAGAGAATCCGTTACCTCGATGAGGATTGAAATCTTCAATGTGGACAAAAAATTCAAGTATCTCAGAGGGTTTATCGTCTTCGATTAACAAGAACTCAAGTAGTCCTTGTTCGACATGGCATGAAACGATGGTTTCGCTCGATTGATCAGCTGAAATCTGTTCAACATTGATCACAACGCTCGTCTCGGGTAACACATTGAAAGCATCTTGCGCGCACTTAAGAATACAGCTGCAGACATACTCTCGATATAAGGCATTGCCTTCAGAAACAGACATCGTCTCAAGCTTCACTTCACCTTGGCACAATACCTTTTTTCTTTAGGGATCACGTTATGCTTATTGACCTGAATATTGATTTCTAGCAGGTGACCATTCTTATAGGTATTACATAGACAGAACCTTAA
>NZ_JBFRTR010000169.1:0-882 GCF_041474215.1 Vibrio sp. 10N.222.52.C12 | reverse complement strand
AATGCACTTTGAAGATGGCAGGGGTGGAGAGATTCGAACTCCCAACACGCGGATTTTTAATTTCACAAAACCAATAAAAAATCATATAGTTACCAAGTAATAAAAACCAAGGTACAAGTATTTCAGCATATTACTGTATTTTGTCTAATTCCAATTTCCAAATATCAACTGTTTATACTTAGAAATTGATTAGTGCAGTTCCTTGATGTATTATTGTAAACGCGTTAAAGATACATCTCCTTTAAGGAACTCACGAGGTATAGTCTATGACTACCATTACAGAGAGAAAAGTTAGAACAACTAAACGTCGAACTACTGAGTTCAAGCGTCGTCTTTCTGAATCCAGCAAGCTATTAGCGAAAGAAATGGAAAAAGTTCGATAATAAATGAGTATAATTATAACAAAATCTGCCAAAATTCAGAAAGTTTTGGCAGAAAATCCCTCTGCATCTCTCCCAATCGATGAGTTTGAAGAATATAAAACTGAATGTGTAGAATTTGGTGATATTCCAAATCCTACTGAGACGGTTCAACTTCAACATCCCGCACATCTTGATACTATTGGTCGAGATAAACTTGCAACACACCCCATTGATGCCAGAGCAGAAGAGCTCCATCATGTTCACATATGGCAAGACGGGTGCGTATGGGAGGAAGAAAATGGGGATTTAAAAGTACAGTGGAGCTGCACAAGCAACAGTTATATTGTTTATTCGTACTTTATTGATAAAGGTGGCAATCATCATTTTCATGTTATTGATTACTGCTTAGACCAAGCTCACGCTTTGATTGAAGACGCTCATCAGGTTAGTGAGTGGACAGGGATAGCTAAAACACATAGATTGCTATTTCAGTAAGTTACTAGCGAAGAAAACGTCGATA
>NZ_JBFRTR010000168.1:0-39886 GCF_041474215.1 Vibrio sp. 10N.222.52.C12 | reverse complement strand
CCAATATTAAAATCAAGCCTATGCAATTAATAACAATTATAACAACGCCACTTAGCATATAAAATTCAAATAAAAAGAAGGCTTATTGAGGAGTCTACTCATCGTAAATCGATGTACTTTAGTTAAGTGAGATATAGGCCGATAATATTTCCAATAACCGACCAAACATACCAAACGGCGGGCATAATTCCTCCTGCTTTGTAACCACTTATTTCAACGCGATTTTTGCGACAAACTTCGTGTTCAAGGAATGCTGAACAGTGGTCACATAACGCTCCACTTGTCATAGGTCGCATAACTCCCTTGCCCACTATCCATCCGGCTTTTAAATACCTGAATCACTCAATTGAACATATCAATATAGCTTATCGATTAAGCAATTGATCTCATAATGTAGAGTCTGTACGCTTACACTATGCACACGGTTACCTAATGAAGATCACGATGAACGAACTACTGACATGCGGTATGGAACAGAAACAACGAACAACGGTGACGAGTTTATTCGCAAGAAATGGATTTAAGATCGCAACGACTGACTTTGATGATGTGACTTTCGAACGTGAAAATGTGTTGGTCAACGTTCGATTTGATTCCTCTTCTAACGTTAAATCGATTTCAACTCTAAACAACTAACGAGCTCACAAGCAGGTCGCTAAAATAATTGAATGGCCAACATTCGAGTCATTTTAGCGTATCTTGCAACCTGCCCTTTTCTACTTCATCCCCATCCTCTTCTCTTCCAAAAGCCACCGAGTGACAATTAAATCAATGACTCGCAATTCCATGAACTTGGCTTATATTTATTAATACCCTTTGTACAAAAATTCGAAATGATGCCTGTGTTCCTAACTCGGTTAATTTATGTCAGTACGCTCTGTGAAAGTTGCGATTCTCAGGCTTTGAACGACATTCTTCAGATTTCACACGACCGCAATAAGCAAAGCCATTTAACAGGCCTTCTAAGCCACAATGATAAGTACTTCCTGCAATGTATTGAAGGTTCGAGAACCGCAGTGAACCATACTTACAATCATATCTTGAATGACACGCGACACAAAAACGTCATGATTTTATATTTCAAAGAGATCGATTGTAGGCAGTTTGGTGATTGGTCTATGGGTGATATTCCACAATCTAGCCTAACTGAACTGGTTAATTTACAGTTTTCAACATCTGATCAATTTAACCCGTACGAAATGTCTGGCGAAAGTGCTTATCGAATGCTTTTAGAGTTAAAGCAAAATTTGCCATCTGAATAGATCTTCGACCCGACTTAATCCGTAGAGCGAGCAACAAAAAGCCCCAACGTATGGGGCTTTTTGCGTTTTATTGTAAAGGCAACTATTCGTTATTCTTCGGTGAACTCTAATCGCTCTCGCTGCTCACCGCTTCTTGTTCGCTGCCAGCAAGAGCTTGCTGTTCGGCGGTAATATCAGATTCTTTGAACACAATGAACGCGCGGCGGTTTAATGCATCGGCTTTTTCAGAGCGTTCATTAATCGCAGGCTGCAACTTACCAAATGACTTCACTTCCCAGATGAACTGCTTAGGGTCGAGTTTGGTTTTGAGGTATTCAACCACCGTTTCTGCGCGGCGCTCTGCCAGCTTTTCATTGTAAGAAAGTGAACCCGCTTGGTCGGTGTGCCCTGCCACCATTATGCTACCTTGCAGGCCGCTCAACTTAGTTGTGAAGTCATCTAACTGTGTTAGGTCTTCTTGCTTGAGTACTGACTTATCGAAATCGAAGTGCGGCGTCATTGCCATATAAACTTTACGTTCTGGTTTTGGCGGCTCACAGAAAGGCATCTCTTCGTACTTCTGAGCTTCTTCAAACACGATAAATGCACGGCGGTTCTCCGCTCGGTCTTTATCTGTCTTACCAAACAGAAGAGGTTGAGTCTCACCAAGATGTTTCACTTCCCAGTCATATTGCGTTGGGTCTAGTTGCCCTTTCAAATAATCTGCGACCGATTTAGCACGGCGCTGTGAAAGACGTTCGTTGTATTCCAGAGAACCTTTGTAATCAGTATGGCCGACAATCGTGATACGCCCTTTGAGGCCTCTGATCTCTTTAACAAAGGTATCCAAGTTGATCTTATCGAGGTCGCGTAATTGATATTTATCAAACGCAAAATGCTCTGCGATGGCGATGTGCACCTCACGATCTGGCGCCAAACACTCGCTGATTAAAAACTTAGACACATCGATGCCAGCAAACTTGTCTCGGTTCTCCTGACTCACGTACGTGTCGGTTGCACAGCCGGACAGCAGCAACGTACTCATCACTGCGCTTATTAGGAAAATAATTGTTTTCATCTTACTCTTAACTGTCACTTTAAATTCTCAACTCTTAACTTTCAACCTACTTTGGGGCATGCTTAGATCTTACCGACTAAGTTAATAAACACGCCGGATGCGTCGTAGTCGTCATCATTGGTTAGATCGCTATCAAACGCAGAGAAGTTATAACCAACCCCCATTTTGAAGTTCTCGCCAATGTGCTTGTTCACCGAAACTAACGCACCGTGTTCTAGCTCATCGTTGAGTGTGTCTGTTTTCCAGTGGTATTCACCCGTCACATCCCACTCTTTCATCACACGGTAAGAAGCGCTTAATCCGTATAGGTCGATATCGCTTTTAACCAGCTCATTCGAACCAGATGCTCGTTCAAAAGCTTGCTGTTTGTCTTTATGGGCGTACTTAGTACCGATATCCCAGTGTTGGTCAATCGAATAGATCGCCTCAACTTCAATGATCTGACTGGTTTCGTCTTGATAATCCACATCGCGATCCAGTTGATCGAAATCTGCAATGTAGGTGTAGCGGCTCAGTAAGTTGAGTCGATCGTTGTAGATCGGACGATACGCGAGGCCGCCAGTGGCTTCGGTAAATTGCGCCATGGTTTCGCCCGTGGTTTCGCTTTCGGTGATGGAGTAGTTGTACTTACCAAATAGCGTGTACTCTTCCGTTAAGTGATGCGTGTAACGGTTGGTCGTCACGATTTGTTGCAGTTCTCGCTGAGCGATGTCAGGGTCGTCTTCACTCTTATCCACTCGATATTCAAATTTGTGGCTTAGGGTGATGTCATCTAGGTCAATTGAAACATTGAAGCTAATAGATTCACGCTCTGTGGTGATGTTCTCGTCATCTTTAATTTCCCCAAGCTGATAACCGATCCCCATCTCGACATCTTCCGTCACGTCGTAACCAAAGCCGTACGAGTCGATACGGCCATGACCGTCGTTTTCATCAACAAACTGGTTCTCTTGGTAGAAATCGACACTGCTAGTCAGGTCTGCACGCTGACCAACAATCACGTTGTTTTGACCTTCGTAGTTATCATCTACATAAGTTACGTAGGTTGAGTGGTCATCGGTTACATCGTAAGTCACAGTCGCTTCTGCTACTTGGCCTCGGTCGCCATCGGTGTATTCGCCGCCAAGAGACAAGTCTTCCAACACTTGGAATTCAGCGCCAATCGACGCGCTGTCGTTTTCATCATAGTCATCCGACTGATCGACGGTCTTTTGCCCTTTAACGTAAACGCTGTTCTCGCTGTCCCACATGTATTCCAAACGCACGCCCGCTAAGGTCGCATCGCTGTGCTCGTCGTTTTGGTTAAGCTCTTCAGTTTGTTGCCCTGCCGCCGAAACTTTGATGTGCTCGGTGATTTTGACTTGAGTCTCGATCTCAATCGTTTCAGTATCTGTTTCTAGATTACCATCGACATCGCGCTCTTCATTGGTCGAGAAGCGAGAGAGAACCGCCAAGCGATCAGTAGCTTGTAAACGAACTTCAGCACCGTATGCCTCTTGCTCTAGATCATCGCTGCTGCTCGCGTAGCTGTATCCCGCGTCTTTGTCTCGGTACCAAAGCTTAAGGTCATTGCCAACGGCACCAAAGATGGTTGGAGCAAGATCGTAAAGGCTAGTCACAGCCGTTATTTGGATACTGTCACCCTCGCGATCTTCTAACGTATCGCCAATGGGCGTAAAGGTTAAACCACCATCGGTAGAGACGAAATTCGACTCGGTTTGCCTGCCTTCACTGTGTGCAAACTCAGCCTTAATGTAGGTACCTTCTGTTGCACGCAACGTTAAGTCCGTACCGTAAGACTCGTAGTCTTGGTTGTCCTTTTCTTGAGTCGCATACGTCACGCCAACACCAACGTAATCGTTGATCCAACCTTTAGCACGACCACCGTAAGACATCGCATCTAATGAATCTGAACCTTGTGGGACGTACTCATAGTCGACAACCAGAAAGTTTTCGTAGTCGTCTCCGTTTTCAATCACGCTGCCAAAGCTGTCGGATAGGATGTTGTCGAGTGGCTTGGTCAAAATAATTCGACCTTGGTACGGGTCAAAGTCATAGTCGACGCCCGGCTCAAGTGGGATTTCATTCTGCACTAGGCCAGATTCATCTTTTACTTTGACGTAAACTTTGTCACTTCCCGGTACCGCTTCACCATGACGAAGAAAGTACAGAGAACCGCCTGTGCCCAAGAACTCATCGTGTGCATACAACGAGTCTGCTTCTGCGGTAAAACCAACCACGTTCAAACGATCTTCACCATATTGTGTAGTATCGCGAGTGCGATAATCGGCTTTGAAACCATAGAGGCTACGGTTGTAATCGTTGTTCTCGGTGCCTGTTAAACCCGTGTTGTAGTTACCCCACAAGTATTGAGACTTATCGTATTCAACATTGAGGTAAACCTTGCCTTTGGTGTTGACCACTTTTTCGATGTTTGAGCTGTCACCATAGTTACCGTAATAAAGCTCATCGTCGTCTTCGAGGATATCGAACACATCCGAATCGTCGGAGGCGAACGGATGTTTGAACATGTCTTTGATTTCACTTTCTCGCGTATCAAAGTGAGTCGTTACACGAAGTTTGTCGCCAAATTTACCCTGACCAAAGTACGCTAAGCGACCTTGGTTGTAGATGTCATCTTGGTACTGGTCATCGACACTTAATGCATCGCTATTACCAGACACATTATTCTTACCAACATAAAGATCAGCCAAGCCAGTTTGTGCGTAGTACGTATCTGGAATACGAACGTAAAGCTTGTAACGACGTTCATCACCGTTATCAAACACAACCTTGGTTGGGAAAATGTAGGAATCTGTTGGTAAGTACTGCTCTGCGTATAAGTTGCCATCTTCGACATCAAATTCATCTTCACCGATGATGACTTTATCAACGCCTTTCAAACCGGTGCCAATGAACTTGGCTAAGCCCGCATTGGTCGGGATGTTGTGACGCATCAGCTTTGCCTGTCCGTAACTTTTACCTTTGCTCTCTTCATCGTCGTTATCGTTTCGGTCGATATCGACTTCAGAGTCCGGCTTAACTAAGTCAGTCACACCAACGGTGGTCACATCCATGTTGCCATCTTTGTCCCACGCTTTTAGGCGGAACATCAGCTGCTCACCGACCTCAAACTGATAATCAACATCAGTTTGACCATCCCAATTGATGTCAGAGTCGTTCGCCAGTTTATCGCCTTCAAGCACAGCGATTGGCTCAGACAGACCAAAGTCACCCACTCGGTACACTTCCAACTGGTACTTTTTGATGTAGTAACCGTAGTTGGTGGTAATGGTGAAACCGACGCTGTCACGCAGTGTGCCTTGTTCGACTTCTAATTCATCGCTGACACTGACATCTAATACTGGGTCAAAGCGAGTGATGTCACGGCTTGCCCAAATAGCGCCTTGCTCTAAGTAAATACGCGAGCTGTCTTGGTCTTGGTTCGGCTTGGTGATTTCAATGCCAGTCGTCTCAGAACCGAGTTTTTCAAGCTTACCTGTGTCTTTCGCTACCGCCATCACAGGAATGGCCGTTAACACACACGTCGCTAAACGAGACTTACTAAATACTTTCATACAATTTCCAGTTACGGTTCCAATGGCTTACTTCTGTTCACTTTGTTGGTCTTTGCGATGAACGCTAAAGTTGAACTTGGTGAGCTTGTTCGGGGTAATTCGCAACACTTTTGGGTTTTCGCTCACCACTTCCATGGAGGTGGAGAGCGAATCAGTGTCCAACTTCACGAGGAAGTTCTTACCTTTCTTATTGAGTACCCATTGGTCGGGCACGTGGTAACGACCGTACTGGTCTGTGTAAATAACGATTCCCTCAACCGTCATCAACTTAACGCCCGGAATACCATCTTCGTAAATACCTTTGTTCTCGATAACGATTTCCCACAGGTAATCCTCGCCATCGCGATACAGGTTTCTGGTTACGTTGAGGTTTTCCGCGCTCAGTCCCTTTTTCTTGTCCGATTCATGCTTAAACTGAATCTGACCTTGTGTGTCGAACTCGATACGAGAGCCCGCATCGGTTGTGACGTAGAAATCAAAGCTTTGCTGTGTGCGAGTTTTAAATTGAATCACCACTTTGCTGGTTTCTGGCAGTGTTCGGTTCACTGAATGTCCCCAAAGGTCACCAAGCTCCAAACCTTGTTCAAGTGCAGTGGTTATCGCACCATCTTGAATAGCAACGTCTTGACCATCACGAATGATGTGCGTCGAATCAGCGATGTAGCCTTGTGTTGCTAAGTTCGCAGTTAGCTCAACATCAAACGCGGTTGCATCAGCTTGGAATCCATCTTTGTTATGATCTTCAAAAACTTTACCGATGATCGATGAGGTATCGAACACCTTGTCCGGCTCAATGGTCACTTTGGCGGTGTCTTCATTAGAAACAGCCGAGCCATCAACCTTCGCTACTGCGGTGTTGATGTAATCACCAAAAGTGGCACCTACCGAGACACGCAATAAGTAACGAATACGCAGCTTCTCGCCCGGATCAAAGTTCAACGATGTGAACATTAACTTGCCCGTATCTGATGGATCTTGAGAGATAACCTGATCGTCTTCCGTACCGAACTCACCATCAATGCCGCTTAGCACAACTTCTGATGTATCCACGATGTATTTCAGACCACCTGGGTAACGGTCTTCCACAGTCACGTTCTTAAAGTAAGATTCATTGTTGTTCTCAACGATGATCTCGTACTCAACCGCATCACCCACTTGCGCGGTATCTTGCAACGCAGACTTGGTCAGCTCCAACTCTCCAGAATTATCAGGAATCTTCTTGATATGAGTAGTTACACTGTCGCTGGTTTCGGTACCGTCAGATTCGGTCGCCGTAAAGGTATTGGTAATGTCGTCATCCAAGCCCTTACCTAGCGTACCCACGACCTCAAACGCGTAAGCATTTCGTTTGTTGGATTTCAGGTTAACGGTAGTGTCTAAGTCTTTATTCGACGGGAAAGAATGACGCTGAATAACCGCGCCTGAGTCGTCGACTTCCACACCTTCAATTGTCCAATCGATAAAGACTTTATTACCTGTGCTGTTTTGTAGTCCACTGATCTCATCGGTTAGACGAACATTAGCCGCGTTACCTTGACCGTTGTTGGTCACGGCTAAGTAATAAGTGACACTGTCGTCATCTTCGGTGTATTCAGGCTTATCAGAACGTTTTTCAACAACCAAATCAGCACCCACTGGCGGCAAATCCAAAGCAGATACTTGATCTGCCAATGCCTGCATCGAGGTTTCAGAGGCCAACATGCCTTTAGAACGAGCGCGCATCGCTGGGCTACCAGTTAAGTCGAGGTAGTATCCAAGCACATCGATATTAGTCAGCATGTCTTCGTTGACCGTCAATGTGAACGTGTAATCAATCTTGCCGCCCGGCGATATGTCGACCAAGGTGAACAGGTCTTTGTCGTCATCAAAGGTGCCAGGTTGAGTTTCAGCCCCTTCTGATGTTGCCGTTAGTGTCCATTCATCAAACGCATTACTAAAATTACCATCAATATGATCACCCATGGATTCAGAGAACTGGGTGTAAAGCGCGACATCTTTGGCTATACCTCGGCCTATGTTTTGCACCACTAAGTGATACTCAACCTGCTCTCCCGGCACGTAATACGGGGCATCGGTAAACAGCTCAGCTTGAACCACAGCCGCAACTGTTTGAACTGGAGGACTGATAACATCGCCGCCATCTACTTGCGCAGTATTAATGATGTGTCCGGTCGCGGTATCGACTACGGTGCCTTTTGAGCGGAACACAACTGTGCCGTGCGGTGCAATATCCACACTGTACTCAATCGGGCTAATTTGCTCCGTCGTCGTTCCTACCGTGGTTGACTCAACAACCAAAGAAGTGGTTCCAGCAACAAAAGCAGGCCCAGTGGTACCATCGTAATAGCCCACCTCTATCGTGCTCATGTCATCGACAACACTTAAATCGCTGATGTAGTTGTTAGAGGTGTTTTCAATGGTAATCAAGAATTCCAGCTCACCACCCGGCTCATACTCGGTTTGTACGTTAGTTTTCGTCGCAACAAACTCAGAGTCTTTCGGTGTCATGACTACCGTTGAGTCTTGTGGTGTTCCGTTATAAGTGATGGTTGCCGTGTTACTGATATCGCCAATCGCCGTCGTACGAATCAACGCCTTAACATGGAATGTCACGGTACTTTGTGGCGCCACATCCATACTCACATCGATATCTTCACTCAAGTCGAACGTCTTGGGAGTGACAACAGAGCGATCATCCGAGGCGTCAAAGCTCACTTCCCATAGTAGGAATGCCGACTCTTGTTTATCCGCGGTCGTGTCGACTTGAATGTCACTGATGATGTCTTGAAGTTGAACACCAGATGCAAACGCATCAGAGCTGTTGGTTACGGTGATGTCGTAGTTAATCAGCTTGGTTACTTCATACGATGGCGTATCAACCGTCTTCTTGACCGAAACCGTCGCCAACACTGGTGTACTGGTAGCACTGTCATCAAATGTTGTGCCGTCAAAGGTCGCTGATGCGATGTTAGTAATATCGCCTGTCGCCAACGGATTAGTCGCAACTTGAATAGTGAAAACAATACTGTCTTGAGGCGCAATATCGAGCGTCTCATGAAGGTCTTCACCACGGGTTGCATCCGGTACTGGGGTTTCACCGGTTGTCGATACCGCCGATATTTGGATTGAAGCAGGGTCAAAAGCTTGTTCAGTCGTACCACCTGCAATCGTGGTTTCAACCGACTTCAGCGCATCTTCAATAGCAACATCTTCAGCCCAACCTAAGCCGTTATTCTTAACAGTCACGGTGTACTGAAGTGTTTCTCCCGGAAGGTACTCTGCTTTATCGACATCTTTAGTGATCTCAACTTGCGCATCTTCTGGAATGTAGGTCGCGTCTGCAGAGTGCTCACCGTCGTCGCTATCAACTTTAACGACGTTAGTGATCTCGCCTTTGGCCTTATCATTAACAGTGTTGGTCACGACAAATGAATAACTGTCACCCGGGTGAATGCTGTAAGTCGCACTATAACCCTGTGCGTTATTAACCACATCTTTGCGAGCGTTCAGGGCTGGATCGCCACTGCCATCAAGCTGTTCGTCGCTAATGATCCAATTACCTGTCAACGCTTGCTCTTGATCTGGGCTGTTAGCCACCTCTGTCATGATGGTATCGATGCGATCCGTCAGGACTTGATCGACAAGGTAACCTTCACCTGTGTTAGCCACGGTGATCTTGTATGAGATAGGTTGACCCGGTTGATACTTAGCATCAGGTTCTGCAATTGGCGTCGTTTCTTTGGTTAGAACCAATTGACCCGACTTCGGAGTGATAAAGCCTTCTCGTAAGCGAGCGATCTTCGAATCGTCCAAACCATGTCGTAGATAAGCCGTATTGGTAAAGCGCCCAATCGCATCATCACGAACCTTGCCTTGAACGTGAATACGGACAGCTGTGTACTTATCACCACCACCCGTCCCGGCATCGTCTCGCCCAGCAATCTTGATCGATTCAACAGGTAAATCGATGTCTGGACTGTTTTGACCAACTAGCTTATCAAGCTCAGAGAAGTCATTAGCGTCAGGGTCTGACGGCGCCGAGTTATAAAGCACATCGTAATCGACGCTCCACTCCGTGAGTGCGGTTTGCATCGAACCATCGACAGTTTCGACTTCGAAGCCACTGATGATGTCGCGGATTGAAAACAGGCCAGAATCCACATCATCGTTGGTAATATCGATGTAGTAATTCACCGTTCCACCAGGTACGTACGTAGGTGTATCTGTCCACTTATCAACTAGAATGTTCGAGCGGCCAGGGTTGAGGACAATATCGTTGGTGTTATCGCCATTCACTTGTGCTGTATTGGTGATGGTACCTGTCGCTGACGTAGACACTCTGCCTTTCACGTCAAATACAATGTGCTCACCTGGGCGAAGGTCGACAGTTGCATTCAATGGTGCACTGCCGTTGTAGTTACCTCGTACGTCATAAGAACCAACAGGTTCCACAGCAATCGCGGTGGTCCATTCAGAGAACGCATCATCACCATCTTCGGTTTTGATGGTATGAATAGCATCGATAACACTCACGTCATTCGCGATGCTATCACCCGTATTCTCTAGCGTAACTTGATACTCAACATCCCCGCGAGGTGCGTAGGTACAGCTACTGCCATCGTTTGAAGGAACTGAACAACCAGCCGATTCACCATCGGTGTAAACCAAGGTTTTGAAATAGTCGAGCTCAGCTTCTTGAGGTGGGATAGTTTCTGACGTCGCAGACTCATTTTCTGCCGTCACTCGGTTGGCTTCGATAGTTCCCAAAGCGTCATCACGGATAACACCCGTTAAGTTAAACGTCAGTATTTCACCTGCGGCAATATCGGTTTCAATATTCAGGTTATTGTTTGGGTTATAGCTAGGAACATAGGTATCGACGTTGGCATCAATACCATTACTGATTTCGTGAATGATATCGCCCGAAACAAAGGCAGACTCCATTGTTCCGCCAATAACCTCAACTTGGATATCCTTTACCGTGTCTTTGATTTGAATATCATTCGCCCAACCGTTTTCAGTGTTAGTGACCACAAATTCATACTCAACTTCGTCACCCGGCAGATAGGTATCCCCATCATTGAACGGGTTGCCGTTAATCGACACCACGCGTTTTTCAACACTGATATTATTTCCTAGTGGCATTAGAGTCGCAGTACGAACCTTACCGTCATAATTCGCTTTGTTTTGAATATCGCCCAACGCATCCTCACGAATCTCAGCATGGATGGTGAACGTTAGGCTTTCTTGAGGCGCGATAACAATGTCGTTATCAATATTGACGTTATTACCAGAAACGAAGTCAACCGCGTCTGTAATCGAACCTACCGCTGCCGTTTTTTCTAGCTGCACTTCCCAACCAGATAAAAATGGCTGGCCGACAGGGTCAGTGCCAGACGTCGAGGCATCTTCTGCAATGCGAGTCTGAATTGCAGAAATAGTATCTTCAAGGCGAGAACCATACTCAATACCATTACCCGTGTTCTTAATTTGAACTCGGTAGTAAACCTCACTTTCACCAGCGACTTGAGAATACTCAGTCTTTGCCGAGGAGAGGCCTGCGTCATAAAATGCTTTCTTAGAGAACGAAATTTCAGGCTCAGCCATCTTTGCAGGTGGAGATACGGCAATTAGTTCATTTCCGTCATCTTCATCGATGTACGCTCGGTTAGTGAAAGAACCTACTGCTTTCGGACTGATTTTGGCCTTGATGACGTAACGCACAAACGATGACAATACTACACCGCCAAAGTTGTCTGCCGATATATCAAAGTGCGTATCAATCGGTTGATTGTCTTTAATCGAGTTATCTAAATCAGGATCTGAAATCCCCGATCCATCAGCGAAAGTTTCAATCGTCCAACTATCAAACGCCGAACCGCGAGTTCCATCGTAGTATTGAGTCGTTATCTGGTCGATATCATCACGCAGGCTAATGTCATCAACGTGCGCCGATGCGATGTTCTCGATTAGGATTTCATACTCGATGTAGCCGCCAGGCATGTAATTGGTAGCACCAACCAACTCATTACCATCCGTGTCGTAGTAAGCCAGAATGTTTTTTTCGTAATCAATTTTGCGACCAGTTTGCGAAATATTATGAGATATCGTGTCGCCATCGACGGTTAGAACGTTAACAACATCGCCATTGGCTTTGTCATTGATGGTCGCGACAACTTGGTACTCAAGCTTAGCGCCCATCGGAATATCGGCTTCAACATTTAGGTTACTGTTGGTTGATGTGTAAACATTGCCAGCACCTGCGCCCGCATCCACATACTCAGAATCAGTTCCAGTTGCGATCGATGTGATGGTCCAATCTGAATACGCTGGTCCTGTATTACCATCCACTAAGCTGACCGTAATATCTTCGAGGTTATCGACGATTGGAATATCGTGAGCGTTACCTTTGCCGTCATTCTCAATCACTAAGTGATAGGTCACGGTTTGAGCGGGCTCGTACACCGCTTCATCAGTCGTTTTATCAAAATCTAAATGGTAGCCATCGGGAATCACGACGGTATCTCGATAATGAATATCACCGACCGCATCCGGTCTTACGGTACCTGTTACTGTGTAAGTCACGTCTTCGCCAGCATCGATATCAATCGAGGTTACGATGTCAGTGTCGTTCGCAACATCACCGTCTTTGGTACCATCTGTTGTACCCGCGTTCGCAGGATCGCTCTTAGCAACCGCCACCGTAAACTTGTTTGAACCTACCGAATCATCGAAAAATGGATTACCTGAATTGCCATCTTGTAGCTCCACTGATATGTCATTAATCAGTTCGTTAACGTCTACGTTGTTTCGATAACCATGTCCATCTTGAGAGTTGTACCTAATGGTATAAGTCAACTCATCTCCCGGAGAGTAGCGGTTAATGTTAGTAGTGCGAACAACGCCGCCGTTATTATGTACCTGATGGTTTTCAGCCACGGCACGTTTGGCATACTCACAATCGTCAGTACAACCGGCATTATCATCATGAATCAGCACGGCTTCGTTGCGGATTATGCCGCCGTCTCTGTCCGCTACACCGTTAGATACCGCATTGTCTTTGACATGCGCCTTAATACGCACCGTGACAAAGTCTTTGGCCGGAATTGAAACTGGGAACTCCACATCTTCAGTCGTTTGAGGGCCGAAACCAGAGCCAGTATCAACAGACCAATAGTCAAACGGGTTTTGATTAAGAACATCTTCTACTTCACCATCTTTATCATTCGCTAGCGTAGTAGTGATCTCACTCAGGCGATCCATGAAGATAAGATCGGTCTCATCAGTGTCGCTGTTATTGCCAATAACGATGGTGTAGGTGAGATCTTCACCCGGCGTGTAGCGGACAACATCGGTCGTTTTGGCTAATGAAACATTGATGTCATAGGTACTGTGTGAGTTATCTATTTGAGCGGAAGAGCTGTGGTCACGGTCTGTAATAGGATCGTAAACATCAACACGGTTCGATACTTGTTCTTCTTCATAGTCAGACTTAACAATGCCGCTCACCTCATAGTGAACCCACCCTCCGGGAGTGATATCAACGTCGGTATCGATGTCAGTGTCGTTAGCAATGTCACCGTAACGAGAACCCGGTTTATCTGTGTTGGTCGAACCTACAATTGTCCAACTATTAAAGAAGTTAAGCGCTGAAATACTATCTTGTACCGTTGCGTCATTTGCATAGCCAACACCGCGGTTATAGATATAGATATCGAACGTAGCGCGCTCACCTACAACAAAGTCGGTATTTTGAGCGGTCTTAGCGACTACAAGATTCGGCTCGCTAGGATAGGTACGTACCGTATCCGATAGATTAGTATCTGGTCCCGTCACTGTTGCGGTATTGGTGAATGCTCCCCAAAGAATCTCACTGTCGACACTGCGATCGAGTGTCCCAACAATGGTATAAGTAATCGTCGCACCTGGCGGGATCTGAGCGGTGGCATCCAGATCATTGTTATCCGAGAACGATCCAGGGTCAGTCACGGCTTTCACCCACGGGGAGTCTGCCTCTCTTTCTGCACTGATCGTCCACGAAGAGAACACGGGCTTGGTTTCACCCGGCTCGTGAAGTAACTCTGCTTCTATGGTACTGATTTCATCTTTAACATTGATGTTAGAGGCGAAACCGTTCCCTGCTGGGTTGGTAATGCTGATCGTATAAGTGACAGTATTGGTGGTGTCGGTATACGCGTTTTGTTCGTCATGACCATCAACACGCTTATCCAATACTAAGTAGTAATCTCGTGGGTATGAGCCTCTATCGGAATAAAGTACGCTGTCAACCGTCACTTCATTACGGATTTCATCATCGGCAATGGGGTTTACGATCGCGGCAATGCTATAAACGATCTTATCGTGTGGAGCTAGCTTTGCCTTCACATCTAAGATCTTTTGATTCTTCTGATTACCTTCTATGTCATCAGTAAAGCCGGGATCACTGTTTGTCGAAATTGAGCCGTCAGAGGCATAAGATTTCGCAGTAATAATCCAGCTCAAATACGCTTTAGTCGGTGTATCATTAATAGACTGAGTCATGACAGAGACTAAATCATCATAAACCGGTATATCAATCGCATAGCCGTCACCGTTATTCTCTACCGTGATGTCGTAGTTCAGGGTACCGCCAGCTGAGTAGTAACGAGAATCCACTTCCTTTTGGACCTTTAATTTCGAGTTTGGCATTTGGACGCCAGAACCCGACTCGCCTAAGTTATCCCCTAAGCACAAGCCGGCATCGGTACCATCATCAACAATCTGCCCCACACTGGTGTCTGCCACTTTTGCGGTCAGCTTATAATGAACGAAGCCCTCAGGTGCGAGGTCGACTTTCAAATTGATGTCGTTTGTTGTCCAAGTATTGTAATTAAATGAACCATAATTCGATCCTTCACCACTTCTATCAGCGACTTCAAGCTTCCACTCGGAAAATGCTGAAGCATTAGAGCCATCCGCTTGCTCTGTCACGATACAAGCAAATTTATCGACAACTTCGATATCGTTGGCGAAGAACTCTGTGTCCTTGTTAGAAATAACAATGTCATAGACCACTTCGTTATCACCGACTATCCCCGGAACATAAGTCGTATCTGTGGTGTTCTTATTACGTGTAATTTGACTTGATGACGTCGTCAGAACGTCTTTCGAATCGAGAATATTGGCCAAAGCATCGCCAGAATCTGCGTGGCCATCAGCATCAACCACTCGGGCTGCAACTTGGGGAATTTGACCAATAGACACAGGGCTAACGTCCACCACAACGGAATAAACAATCTGCTCACCGGGATAGATAGACACTTTGTCTTCTAGTGACTTGTTGGACTCCTTTCCAGATGCATTGAGTTCAGAAAGGCTATTAGAACCGATCGAGGTCACTTCATTGGTCCAAAAATCGTAAGGGTTACCAACCGTGTCAGTTGCGTTCTTTTCGTTGCTGACATCGTTACCTAGATCGGTTTCAAGATCCGCAAGAAACTGCTGAACCGAATAATAGTACGCGATACCAGTGTTTGCTTGATTAGCAACCGTGACCGTATAGGAAAACTCATCGTCGACTAGGTAGTTATCCGATTGGTTCAAGGTATGTGTCAGGGTGATACTAGGCTCAGTGGGTGGAGTGATAACCTCATCAACTGTGACCAAGTCATCGCGTGTTTCAGCGATTATACCGTCATTAACGATGTCGCCGACTAAATTGTCGGCAACGGTCGCTTTAATTTCGTAAGTCACAGAACCGCCTATATCAATCGACGCAGCACTTACTGATAAGTCCCCTGATTCGGCGAAGGTGCCTGGATCGCTTTTGCTGCCTTCAACCTTGCTTACTGAGTTAACGTTGTCAGTAAAGGCTTGTTGCAAAGCCCCTTCAATATTGAGTGCCTTTATGTCTGAAATGACATCTTGAACGTCGATCGTCTGAATAAACGTATCGCCAGTGTTCGAAACCTCAATCTTGTAGGTGAGTTTGTTATTGAGTTGATAGTTCGTCTTATCGACTGAAACAACAACATCATGTTGGTACACACCACGCTGAATGGATTCTGTATTTGATTCAACAGCATCCAATAGTCCAGTGCTCGCACTTGCGACGTTATCAATCGTACCGGCTGCGTCAGCAGAAACGGTGGCGACCATGGTGTAGGTCACCGACCCACCAGCCGCAATACGCACACCTGATGCATCTAAGTTTCCGAAGCGACTGTAATCACCTGGAGATGACAGGAAGGAGGATTGCGCTTGAGTCGAAACTTGCGAGAACGCGTTAGCATTATTTCCTTGGTCATCTGTCGTTAAGATATTTAACAGCTCATCTTTAACGTCCAACTCAGCGATAGCTTTATCCGACTCATTCGTTAAAACAAGCGTATAAGCCATCTCTTGGTCGTTGTCGTAAGACACGCTGTCAATAGACAGATCCATAACAAGACCCGTTGTATCCGCATAGGAGGCAAATGGAAACAATAGAATGGATAAGAAAAAGGCAAGATTGTATCTGAACATTAACGCGCACTTCACAGTAGATTGACAAGTGTCTAGGCAAAAAGCCATAGATTTGACGTCACTAATTTGGCACTTAGCCTGTTAGGGACATGCGCAACATACAGTTCAAATAATCCGAACAATTAACATCCGTAAAAAACAAATTACTGAAGATGTTAAATAGAGAATCCGATGTCTAAACTAGAATCAAGACATTGAGTTAATTATCAGAAGGTTAATGTTTTAATGAGTGAGTTTTCACAGTTGTTACGTAACTTCAGAAAGGAACTTCAATTTACACAAACAGAGTTTGCAACCTACTTAAATCAGCTGGACGATGAGTTTAATGCGGTTGACGTCGTAACGATAAATCGTTGGGAAAACAGTAAGGTAAAGCCTAGTACATACAAAGCACTCAAGATCTTACAGCACCTTGGCGGAAATTTGTTTGAGACAATAAAGAGCTTTAAGTCCGAACAAAAAGACACACTAATCGAACTGTTTTTAAACGAATCCTATGGCTCATTTCAAAGTAGAATTTCAGCTCTATCAGGCCTGAATCAACAACAAGGCGAACGCAACTTTAAGTCACTGCCTTTAATGTCAGAGCCATGTGACACTGGCGTTATCGACAGAATCAAACTACTTTCTAAATTCACAAAAGTAGATATATCGCCACTGGACCAAATTGATTTATATCTCTATTACTGTGAGAAAAAAGCACATGGTCACAAACTGATCAATGTAGATGGCGACATTGTGAGTCACAACGTAGGCTTTTTCTTTGAAGACCATCAATTTGAGACATTAAAAACTCAAGAGCTAGATCTAAGAATGGCCTGCTCTTTAAATTCAAGCAAAAGCATAAATTATTTTAATATAAGCTCACACTCAGAGACAAAAGATCATGTTATTGAGCATATAGTTTCAGATATACAGTTACTTTCTCAGAACAAAAACATTAAAAAATATTCTGTTTTAGTAAAAGACCCCAATATGATGAGACTCTTGAAGAGTGTGGGGTTTGAAGTATTTAAATTTTCAGAACCTTCTGCTAAAAAATGTAATATTACATTCAAAAATAAATATTATAGCTACTGTATATTAACGATTGATAAAATAGACTATCTGACGAATCGGAACGTAATGTCACTAATCAAAGATGAATATTCTACCATGATGAAATTTCCGCAATTACTGCGCGAAGCGCGCAAGAAATTGAAGTTAACGCAAAAGGATTTTGCGGCATACATTAATCACTTAGATGATGAATTCAGCTCTGTAGATGTCGTAACGATAAATCGATGGGAAAATAGCAAAGTAAAGCCAAGTAATTACAAAGCCCTAAAGCTATTGGACTGCCTTGGTCTGGACTTGTATACAACGTTGAAATCCTTTGATTCAGAAGATAACGAAGACAGTGCATTACTTGAAGACTTCCTTCGTGAGAGGTTCTTTTCGTTTCAAAGCCGAATATCGTCTATCACTAAAGGGGAAATAGAAGAGGGCTGCGACTGTCAGATCATGCCATTGATGACAGATCAGAATGACAAAGCAATAATAGATAGAATAAAGCTGATTTCACAATATACAAAGGTAGACCCTTCAGCCCTTGATGCTATCGACCTGTTTCTCTATTGCAGTGAAAAAAAGGCGCATGGCAGAAAAATGGTCAATGTTAATGGCGATATTGTTAGTCATAGCCTAGGTTTTTTCTTCAACGAAGAGGTATTCGAGCAATACCAAAATAAGCATCTACATATTAAGCAAGCCTGCTCTTTAGATTCTAATCATAACTTAAATTACATTGTGGTTAGCGGTCACTCTGAGAAGCGTGAACAATCTATTGCGAACCTGATTTCCGATATGAAGCTTCTTGCAAGAAATACTAAGATTAAAAAGTATTCCATGATCATAAAGAACCCAAGTGCATTGGAACTTATGAAGAACATCGGATTTGAAATATGGAAGTTTTCAGAACCAACAGAACAAAAGTCGAACATCACCTTCAAAAACAAAAACTACCGCTATTGCGTACTGACTATCGACAAGATCGAATTACTGAGTAATAAACATGTTATTTCTTTTATTAGTAAATATGGTTAAGCACCGGATTTTGCCAACGATAGAAAGCTTATACTAAATTCTGCTTAAGCTTTTCTTCCAACGCATGGATACACAGCTTGATGGCGATAGGCGTATTTGAAGCGAATGGATTTAGCGCATAAACCGTGTTGGTGGGTAATTCAAAGCTTGGCAGCACGTCGACAACATCACCAAATAACTGAGGAATGCAGAAATCTGGAATCACACCGATACCAACACCTGATTTAATCAGTGCAAGGCAACTGTGGAACGAATTGGTGACGCAACTAGCTTGCTGTTGGTAGACAAAGTCCTGCTCAGTTTGAGAACTAAAATGATGAGTCACCTGCTTTCCCTGCCAAGAGTTTGCAATGTAAGGAATCGATTCAAGCTCACGTTCACGCATGCTTTCAACGCCACATAACACATCTTTAAACTCACCTAACCTCTTCTGCTTTAAGTTACTGTCACGAGAACTGCCCACTCGTACCGCGAGATCAATATCGTGCTCCATGAAGTCTAAATGCTGATCGTCGCTTATCAGTTCTGGCTTTAACTTCGGATATTGTTTCATCAGTTCGGCAATAACAGGCGCTACCAATAAATCCATCAAGGCATTCGGAGCTGTGATACGAATCCGGCCTTGTGGCTCTTCTAGCTCGGCTTTTACCATATCCCAAGCCGATTCAGCGATCACATTGATGTCTTTGCAACTCAAATAAAAGCGCTCACCCATGCTTGTCAAAGTTTGTCTTCGTGTTGTGCGTTTAAGGAGAGAGGCGCCTAACTCTTGTTCTAGAATTTTGAGATGTTGACTGACGACAGATTTAGACAACTCTAACTTTTCAGCCGCAGCCGAGACTGAACCCTGCTCTACGATATGAGCGAAAATCGACATCTGCTTTAGCTTACTCATCTTATTGTTCTCTTTTTACAAACAGTATTTTCTATTATCTCTGTTTTTCAAATCAATTTCCAAGACTAAACTCAATTCAACTTATCGAAATACCAAATAAAAAAAACAGTGCTCGAAACAACAAGACTGTTATGGAGAAAGACAATGTTAGACAACCAAATTTTAGAAGCATGTAAGCAAGGCATTAACGCGTGGCAAAAGGCTTTCAACAACCAAGATGCGAAAGGTTGTGCCGATCAATATACTAAAAGCTGTGTAATGGAAGCGCGTCCATTTGGTACTTTTGAAGGTCATGAAGCGATTCAAGCATTTTGGCAAAACATCATCGACCAAGGTTTCAAAGACGTTGATTACACCGATGTAAAATGGGAAGAGCACCCAGACGGCGGTTACATTCTTACCGCGAGTTGGACAATGAACAAAGCGTTTGGCGTTGTACATCATGAACACTGGGCACTTGAAGCCGATGGCTGCGCTCGCTTAGTCAGCGACAACTTCGAAGTTCAAGGCGAACACTAGAGCTGTAATTAACAGCTAGAAGCTCAAAAATAGAAACAGAAAACAAAAAGCCAGCAATCCAAATGGACTGCTGGCTTTATAATGTTCACTCTTGTCGCCCTTTCACTTGGTTTGAAGGTGATTGAGTGACTCTACACAATCACTCAACACGCTCATCATTTCAAATCAAAGTGTCTGGTAAGACAGAACAAATACAAGTCAAAGTTACAGTGCTGCTTTCTTCGCTTCTGTAATCCAACCATCGAACGTGCTTTGGTTCGCTTTGATCCAACCGTTTACGTGCGCTTCGATATCAGCAGAGCTGTTCTTACCTTTACTCATCATCATGTTCTGAGCGCTTACATCATTGATGTTAAGTTTGATGATTTCAAAAAGCTTCGCTGCTGATGGGTTGTTCTTAGCAAACTCTTTATTCGCAATAATGCGCATTGAGTTCATTTCGAAGCCGTAGTTTTTGCCGTTAGATAGCGTCGTATCCACGTTCGAACGCTCGCCAGGAAGTGCTGAGAAAGGAACTTCTAACCAAACTACATCTTCGTTAGGCACCAATACGCCACTTACCCAGTAAGGTGTCCACGTGTAGTAAAGGATTGATTCACCCTTTTGGTAACGAGAAATTGTATCTGCAATGATTGCAGCGTAGTTACCTTGGTTGTGAGTTACCGTATCGTCCAGTTTGAACGCTGAAAGTTGGTGTTCAATCACCATCTCACAACCCCAACCTGGGTTACAGCCTGTTAGGTCTGCTTTGCCATCACCGTCCGCATCAAACAGCTTCGCGATTTTTGGATCAGTTAATTGACCAATGTTGGTGATGTTGTACTTTTCAGCCGTTTTCTTATCAATTAGGTAACCTTGAGCAGCGCCGCTTACATATTGGCCTTCACGGTAGAATTTCTCATCACCACCTGCCATTGTGTATTTATCAGCATGAAGCGGGAACCAACCTACCGTTAGGAACGTTGCGTCACCCTTTGCAATCGAGGTGTAGCCTACGTTGTAGTCCACTTCTTGAGTTGATTTCACGTCATAACCCAGTTCTTCTAGAGCACGGTTAACGATCAATGTTTGGAACGTCTCTTCCGCTACAGACGATTGAACAGGCTGAACTGATACGCCCTCACCCGGTAGGCTTGCTGCCCACACGTTAGTCGATACCGCTAATGTAGAAACGATGCTTACTGCGAGTTTACTCTTCCATGAATTATTCATTGGTGTTTTTCCTTAATTGAAGTTCTGATTTGTTACCGCGATTAAGTACATTCAGTACAAGGGAAACAGGTCCCATGCGATACCAGCGTAATTTTGTATTACCAGCATTGACACCCAGTACTTGGGTGATTCTGTCTAATAAGATGGCTAAGATAACGATGCCTAAACCACCAACAGCGGCCAGTCCCATATCCAAACGGCCAATACCTCTCAGTACCATTTGACCTAAACCGCCTACCGCAATCATTGATGCGATAACCACCATAGATAGCGACAACATCAGTGTTTGGTTCACGCCCGCCATGATAGTTGGCAATGCAAGTGGCAGTTGAATTCGGTAAAGCATCTGCTTTTTGCTTGCACCGAATGAGTGACCCGCTTCGATCAATTCTTCCGGTACTTGCTGAATACCCAAGATGGTCAAACGCACAACAGGAGGAAGTGCGAATATGATGGTCACTACTACACCCGGAACGTTACCGATACCAAACAACATTACGATCGGTACTAAATAAACGAAGGCTGGTGTGGTTTGCATAGCATCCAAAATTGGGCGCACGAATTTGGCTGCCGTGTTACTTCGGGCGAGCCATATACCCATGGGTAAGCCAATCAATAGACAAAAGAATACGGATGTCATGACCAGTGACAGTGTGGTCATTGCTTCAGACCAAGCACCAATCAGGCCAATGAAAGTCAAAGATACGGCCGTTGCAACGCCAAGCTTCAAGTTTGAAAACTGCCATGCGACTAAAAACAGAATGATCAACATGAATGGGGCTGGCGTAGACACCAACGCCGTTTCAAATGAACTTAGAATAAAATCGATAGGCACACGGATTGCCTGGAATAATGGGCGTCCGTGCTCAACTAACCAATTCAGTCCAGACTCTACCCAAGTGTCGACAGGCAAAACTGCCTCTGCAAAAGGGTTCAGTGGATCAAAAGGTGTCGCTTCAACGGTTTCGCTGCTTAACCAATCCGCTGACGGTGAGGTATCAGCGGATTGACCCCAAGGATCACTTGCAGGTTGAGCTGGAGGAGCCGATTGAGACCATGGGTCATTATTTGTTTGTTCAGACGACATGATCTACCCCTTATCCAATGTTTGTAACAGTCGTGACTTAGTCACCACGCCAAAGTAATTACCTTGCTCATCCACAACAGGCACTGAGTAAGGCACACCACCAACTAGGCCAAGCACATCATTGATTGGTAAATCAGGGTTCAGCGTTAGTCCATCATCGAGCTGTGCGCTGATGAGTGATTTGTTCTCTTTGTGGGCTTTACGAAGCGAGTCGATAGAGACAATGCCGGAGTAACGGCTGCTCTTCTCAACTACGATGCCGTACTCGCGGTCGTTATCCATCAAAATTTGTAGAGCGGACGCTGGGCCATCGTGTTCTGATTTTTTAAATACCGCAGCTGGCTTCTTACGCGCAATGTCTTTCACAGTAAGTACGCTTGCTACGTTCACACCACGGAAGAAAGCTTCGACATAATCATTCGCTGGGTTACTAAGAATATCGTCTGGAGTACCGACTTGAACCACTTCGCCATTTTGCATAATCGCAATTCGGTCACCGATACGCATCGCTTCATCCAAATCATGCGAGATAAAAACAATGGTTCGTTTATCGTCATTTTGAAGGCGAATAAGCTCATCTTGCATTTCAGTACGAATCAAAGGATCGAGCGCCGAGAACGCTTCATCCATCAACAAGATATCTGGGTCACATGCTAGTGCACGAGCCAAACCAACACGCTGCTTCATACCACCAGACAACTCATCTGGGTAAGATTCTGAATATGCGCCAAGGCCAACACGTTCAAGTGCTTCAAGTGCTGACTGCTTTCGTTGCTCAACTTCAACACCCGCAAGCTCTAGACCAAATGCGGCATTCTCGATGACCGTCATATGCGGCATCAAAGCGAAATTTTGGAAAACCATCGAGATGTTGTTGCGGCGAACTTCGCGGAGTTCATCTTCTGAGATGTGGGCAATGTCTTTGCCTCGAAGAAGCACATTGCCTTTGGTTGGTTCGATCAAGCGGTTAAGAAGGCGTACTAGGGTTGATTTGCCAGATCCTGACAGTCCCATTATGACGAAAATCTCGCCTTCTTGGATACTAAGAGAAACATCGTTAACGCCGATCGTTAGCCCTGTTTCTTCGAAAACTTTATCTTTATTTGCGCCTTCATTAATCATTGTAAAAGCACGGTCGGTGTCTTCACCAAACACCTTGTACAGTCCCTTAACTTCCAGTATGGGATCCATGTAATCTAATCCTTTCTCAGTTATTTAAACTTAAAAATGGTTATTTAAACCCGAAAAACAATTAGCACTCTAAGTAATTGGCACATGTAAATCAAGGAGCTTCGTGCGGTAAAACAAGGTGACAGACCGAAACCAGACCAGTGACAGCAAGACCAAAAAACAAGCAAAAATATAACAAACCACTGATAATTAAAGGGATAAATTAGACAGATGCACTACCAACATTATGTATTACTTAGTCGTAGATTATTGAATATTAATTTTACATTAGAGTAATTAATAGGCTGAATGAACCAACAAAAGCCATAATTAGTTCGTGCACAAACAATTCGAATACGAACTATTTATTAAGCTTTCATGATGTTTCCGAGGCGAAAGTTCGCTCGGTAACAAGGATAAGATCGACTCTCAATCTCTACCTAAAAACCAAAGGTCAACCGTCTAAAGTCAGCGAGTTGAAATCAAACTTTTAGACCAAGAATTTTAATACATCACACCAACTGTGATACTTGCTGCAAACTGTCAATTGGTGATTATCTAAGCTGGGTTTCAACTTGTAGAGTGCTCATTGCTGAGCCATTCTTTATAGAAGAAATAAGCATTTCCCCGTGACGAAATAGAGAAAAAGACAAGGAATTCGAATGATAAAAATGTTGGTGTGTGACTTTGACGGTACGCTTGATGGAGGCTCATCTCACGGTGTTAACCAGCTATTTGATTACCTCACAGAACAACCTGATATTCGCTTTATCATCGCGACAGGAAGAACATTACCTTCGATTCGAATGGGTTTAGAATCGGATAACTACCCGAAGCCACACAGTATTATTAGCGATGTGGGCACCAAAATTCATCATGTTCATTCCCAAAAACCAGACCATGTTTGGCATAACCAACTGGAAGCTTCTTGGAACAAAACAAAGGTAGAGACGGCTCTCGCACCCCTTGATTTTATGGGTGAGCGCATAGAAAACCATCAAGGCGATTACAAGATCACCTTTGAAGGAAAGCTTTCAGAGCCTCAACACGAACTGATTGAATCTAGCTTGGAGATGCACGGATTAGATGTTCACCTTACTTACTCTCATGATTGGTACTTAGATATCACACCAAAAGGCGTTAACAAGGCGACTGCGATTCACCACCTACTCGAACAACACGATTTGAGCGTTGCAGAAGTGTGCGTCGCAGGTGACTCAGCTAACGACACCTCAATGCTCACCATTGAAGGCGTAAACTCGATACTGGTTGCTAACCATTACCCAGAGGTTGCTCACCTATCGGATAGAGACAACGTATACACGAGTAGAGCAACACATGCGGAAGGTGTTCTTGAAGGGCTCAGATATTGGCAACAGAAGTCGTCGAGTATCCGATAAACAGCAGTTCACCATGAACAACAGATTCTGATCAAACAGGCTTCTAGCCCTACTTCCAGCCTGGGAGCCAATTTTGATTATCAGTAAGCTCTCGCCAATTGATGTCTTCTTCTCGTTTGGTCATCACCGCTTCTATCAAACAACGAATAACCTCCCCTTCTTCAAACTCTACCTCTGTGACCATAAAGTGTTTTTCTTTCTTTACAGGGCTAACGGCCGTCCATTTACTGCGAAGTAGTTTCTTTGGATTGATTCGATTCATTGGTTCTGTCCTGTCTTAGTTTTTTAATACTTTGTCTATAATCCTCAAAGAGTTAAAAAGATCACTTCAAGTTTAAAAAGCCCACGATTCAAACCCAGGTAAGTCATAACTAAAATCAATAAAACAAATCGTAAACTCGATACAATAGTTGTCACCAGAACAGAAACCTACTTCCCATGAGCCAAACAGAATTCCAACAAAAAATAGCGAGTTTCACTGCCATCGAACAAGCGCTTGATTACTTTGAGATTGGCTTTGATAGCAAGTTCATCGACCAAAATAGAGTCGAGCTTATGAAACGCTTTAATGGTTATCTGATCCTGTCAAAACCCGATGATTGGTTCTCAGGAAGAAGAGCGCTGAAAAACGCTTATTGTAAGGTTCAACGCAGCAAGTTAGATCGCCACACACGTTCAGCCTGTCGTGGGTGTACAACTTGTCAGCGTCGATAGATAGGAAGTACTGCTCAAAGTAGAGAACTAAAAAGTAGATAGTTGAAATAACATCTCATTACGATTTAGTTAGTGGTTTGCTCGAAAAAAAGTGTGCTAGTCTTACGGCAACTCAACTACGAGATAAAAACTACAATGAAAATTTTCAGCAATTTCGAAAGCGGCAACATTCACGTCGTTTCTGCAGATTCACCACAAAACATTCAACTGACGATCCCAGCAGACTACCAAACTGAAATCTCTCAGTGGTTTCACTTCCGCTTAGAAAGTGAAGCTCAACAATCTCACCACTTTGAAATCGGTCAATTGGCAACATCTGCCTACCCTGAAGGCTGGAAAGATTACGATGTGGTTGCATCGTATGACCGTGAAGAGTGGTTCCGTATCCCATCTCAGTTCGATGGCGATACATTAAGCTTCGATATCATCCCTGAACACGATTCAATGTACTTCGCGTACTTCGCGCCGTACTCATACGATCGTCACCAAGATCTTCTGCACAATGCTCAAACGCACCCTGCTTGTAAGCTTGAAACTCTAGGTCAGACGCTAGACAACAACGACATCACTTTGCTAACCATCGGCGAGCCAAGTGAAGAGAAGAAAAACATCTGGGTTATTGGTCGCCAACACCCTGGCGAGACGATGGCTGAATGGCTGATCGAAGGCCTGCTACAACGCCTACTTGATGAAACAGATACGGTTGGTCGCTCTCTTCTAGACAGCGTTGTGTTCAGAGTTGTACCAAACATGAACCCAGATGGCAGCATCCGCGGTCACCTGCGTACTAACGCGATTGGCGTAAACCTGAACCGCGAATGGCAATCACCTTCTATGGAACGCAGCCCAGAAGTATTCCTTGTTCGCGAGCGTATGCTAGAAACGGGCGTTGACCTGTGTCTAGATATTCACGGCGACGAAGCGATTCCATATAACTTTGTAGCAGGTAGCGAAGGCACACCTTCTTACAACGAGCGCATCGCGAAGCTAGAGAGCCACTTCAAGCAAGCACTGCTCACTATCACGCCAGAGTTCCAAGATGAATTTGGTTACGATAAAGACGAACCAGGCAAAGCAAACATGACAGTTGGCACAAACTGGATTGGTGAGCAATTCAAGTGTTTGGCTTACACCGTCGAGATGCCATTTAAAGATCACATCAGTCACGCTGACGAACTTTACGGCTGGTCTCCAGAACGAAGTGTCGCGTTTGGTCACGATATGCTAGCCGCAGTTTGGGCTACAGTAGACGAGCTATAAGGCGAACTAAGCTCATTAGCTTTACCTGTATCGCCTTTGGTTTATAAGAATCTGGGCTATAGATAGAACAAAGCCCAGCACTTGTGAAAGTGCTGGGCTTTTTAATATCGGCTTGGATGAGTGAATCTAACTTTAAAAGCTTTCTATGCCACTCTGAGGCTAGCAAAAAACACTGGGTATCTTTGCCTAATGTGGCGTTGTTCAGACACCATATCTTTGAAGCTCGGACCTTGTGATAACTGAACGATCACTTCGTCACCTTCTTGTCGCAATACAGCACCGCTAATATCGATACTGTTGTTGTCATGCAACCTCAAGGTGCCGGCCATTGAAAAGCCACGATAAACCGGAATGATGTTACGCATCATCAGGCGTACACCCTTTTCAGAAACTTCGCTGACATGAAAAAGCTCATCCTTAATTCGCATCACCGGACGAGCCTTTTGAGGGTACTTTAAGCGGTAATATTTGCGTTTCTGGGTGAATGAATCTTCACGCATTGGTGACTCCCTGTCTCTGTTATTTCGGTCAAGCAATAGGCTGTAGCTTCAATTGGTCTCAAATAAACACATTCACCAAATTGATAGCTAATAATTATATCGACTTCCCGAGCTAATGCTTTAGAGATTTATACAGAGAAACACTGATTGCTTAGCATTCAGTAAAAAATGAGAACTGAATCGGAAATGAAAACTAAGATGGAAACGAGAACTAAGCCGGAAATGAACTGAACCAATAGCTAAAAACCCAATTCTTCGCATCGCACCCTAAAGCTGAAACAATGCCAACTGAATGCTGAAGCCCACGAATAGAATCCCACACACAATGTTCATCATTTGCGAGGTGCGCTTTTGAACTAACAAGCGCTTAAAGGTATCCGCCATTAAGATCACAACTAAGAACCACATCGACACCACTGACGCTTGAATTGCACCAAGTATCAAACTGTCTGTCACAATCGCATCTGTTGAAACAAATTGAGGGAATATAGAAAGATAAAACAGGACAATTTTAGGATTCAGTAGATTAGTGAGAAGCCCTTTGAAAAATTGCTTATAAAGCTTACTTCCCGATGCACTGACCACAGAGAGCACGCCCTCTTGAGCGCGCAGCGCCGCACGAAAATGGTTATACCCAAGCCAGACAAGATACAAAACCCCAGCCCACTTTAGCCCTTCAAAGGCCATGGGAGTGTTCGACAGTAATAAGCTTATGCCGTTAGCCGAGATAAAGGCATGAAAAAAGAAACCACATGACACGCCCAACACGTTCACAAATGCGAACAGCTTCCTTTGAGTTAAGGCTGTGCTTAATACCAACAGCGCATTTGGGCCCGGGATAATGGCAATAAAAAACACGATAACGATAAACAGCCAGATACTGTCCCAACTCATTTCGATCTCATTTCATGAACATTTTTAGGGCGGACATTGTACGTCCATTCAGTGCCATTACAATATGATAAACGCTTAATTATCGCGTATAGCTAACAGACATAATTCGCGCGTATAATGAATGTGTTTATCGTCTAACATACAAAACTGATTCTCTAACATTTGTAGCCCTGATAGACTCCACCTCCTTTTTGATACTTGGTTCATTTATGTCATTTGATAGCCTAACCCTTAACGCAAAAACCGTCTCCGCGCTCTCATCTCAATTCAATAAGCCGACAGAGATACAGCAAGCGGTAATTCCTACCATTATTGCGGGGAAAGACGTACTCGCATTGGCTCAAACGGGCAGCGGTAAAACATTGGCGTTCGGCTTACCTTTACTGAATAACATCAACCAAGATGTGAATGAACTGCAAGCACTGATCATTGTTCCAACCCGTGAACTTGCATCTCAAGTGACCAAATCTTTAGAACCGATCGCGACAACGCTCAATATCAAATTGGTAACGCTAACGGGCGGCGTAAATACTGATGATCAACAGCAACAATTATCGACTAAACCACAATTAGCCATCGCCACACCGGGCCGCCTACTTGCTTTAATCAAAAGTGATGAACTGGATATAGCTCGGTGTTCATCATTGGTTCTTGATGAAGCCGACCGCCTGATCGACATGGGATTTTGGCCAGATATTCAAGCGATTACTGCAGCACTACCAAGTAAACGTCAGTCACTGTTGTTCTCTGCGACACTTCCGCCCGAATTAGTAGGGCAAGCTGAAGAGCTTCTTTTAAATCCAGTTAAAGTCACGACACATCAAGAAAACAGCGTGGTCGCGACTATTGAAGAAACCCTGTATTTAGTGAACAAAGGCAGTAAAGCTCAAGCGCTCATCGCACTACTCAATCAACACACATGGCCGCAAGTATTGGTCTTTATTGGCGCAAAAGACAATGCCGACGCATTAACCAAGCGATTGAATAAAGCCAAAATCAGTGTGAGTGCGTTACATGGAAATAAGAGCCAAGAAGAACGAGAGCAAGCATTAGAAAGTTTCAAAAATGGCGAGACTCGTGTGCTTATCGCGACAGACGTGATGGCTCGCGGCATCCATATTGATCAGCTGCCTGTCGTGATTAATTTTGATTTGCCGACACACTCCGCAACTTACGTACACCGAGTTGGTCGCACAGCAAGAGCAGGAAGCACTGGTTGCGCTATCTCTCTGGTTAGTCACAGCGAAACTGACTACCTAAATGCGATTCGTACTCTGACCAATAAGCCTCTTGTGCTACAAGCATTAGAAGGTTTCCCTGTTACAGACAAACCTGCATCTGAAGTGACAGCTCGCAAACGTCCACCTAAAGACAAAATGGCTAACCGAAGAACCGCAAAGAAGAAAAGTGCTAAGCAATTTAAGAGCAAGCTAAGTTCTTCAAAATAACCAGCTCTTCAAAATAACCATAGAAAATCGATTAGCCCAGTTTGCACTGGGCTTTTTATATGCAATCAAATGTAAAATCACAACCTATCGACTCAGACAAAATGCCAATTTAAATGACACTTTTGTGAATTATGATGCCAAGGTATTGATTCTTGGTTGCTCAAAAAAAATACTTTCTGATCACGTTGACGCCCCTATATCTGGCAACTAGATTTTTCTATTAGTGTCTAAAAACCGGGAGGTCATTGAAATGAAACGTGCAAGCTCTACATATCGATTACAACTGATTAAGGAAGTGGCTACTCGCCGAGATCGTCAGAGTTCCAATGACCCAATGGCAAACTACATACAAAACCTAATCGACAACAAAGACGACTGTGATACCTCGGTGGAACGCAACCAGAGGTTCAGTGGTAGTCATTTTGATGAGCATATTGGTGGTTGGGTTAGCGACCACTGGGGTAGCAAGTAGTCCGATATCTCCAGTCACTCGTGTCATAAATAAAGCAGCGTAACCGCTGTAGAATTTATCTCCGCATTAACCTATCATCTGCAACAAATCCCTATCATTGAGTAAGCAGAAAGTGTCTGAGTTAAAAAGAGAAAAAGAAGTGATGGTTGCCTTCCAAGTGATCCCTCGCGTTAAAGAAGGCAACAACTTCGAAGTAGTTGATAAAGCCATTGAAGTTGTGAAAGCAGCCGATGTCCCTTTCCAAGTTGGTGCGATGGAAACCACAATGAAAGGTGAACTCAATCAATTACTCGATATCGTTAAAAAAGCAGAACAAGCTTGCTACGATGCAGGGGCGGTAGAAGTGATCACAAACATTAAGATTCACAGTAAAACCACCGAGGCCGATGATACATTTTGCACGTACCATCGAGGTGTAACGAAAGCGAATCACATGTTTGTTTAATCACATTTTTGTTTCTGAAAACTGAGCTTTAAGAAAGGCTCTGAAGAACCAGTGGTGTTATTGGAAAGGCATGTCTGAGAGGTGAGAAAGGATTTCCATTCGTTCTTCTTCTGACATCGAATGCCAATCACGCGGAGTCTCTTCAGGGTCATCTTTTGCCCCGATCGGTTTTCGGTCAAGTGCTTTGACTGGCTCTTTTTTGATTTTTACGTTCTTTTTATTCATACCGACACCACTCCTTCAGGTACAAAGGTACCTACTTTAATATTACACCCCAACCATTATGTAAAGTAATAGTTACTTCGGAGTTAAATAAAATCTAAATACTTCCTCTTTAGCCAAAAAGATCTCTTTGGGGACTGGTATTTCCCTCTTCATCGACCTGCTTACCAATCAAGTTTTTTTGATTCATTATTTTTCTTCTATAGCGCTGACGACACAGCTTTATCACGTGCAATTGTTCTGACGGTGTCATCGACATCCAATTAAAGCGCTCTTCTCTCTTGCGCATACAACCGTTGCAATAGCCTTTGTCATCGCTTGAACAAACCCCAACGCAAGGGCTTGGAACTTGGAAAAACTCTAACTGCTCCACCATGCCTCCTTACACATTCAAAATTACGCTTACTCTCTCAAAAATAAGCGATTAATTTGTCGCCTGGCTCATGAAATCCATACTAAACTATGACCTTATACTGACACATATAGTGTTTTGTAAACTATACTTTGAACCCATCAAGTTACACTTATCCGGTAACTTCGTTCTTTCCTTTGGAGCCTTATAATATGAAGTTTAGTTCAAAAAAATTACTAGCAGTAGCCGCTTTACCTATGATGCTAGCAGCATGCACAACAACAGGTGACAACGCGATGCAAGTAACACCAACCGATCTACAGCACCATAATTGGGAACTTGCGCAAATTGATGGCAAGGACATTGTGAAAAGCGAAGACCAAGCAGCTCCTCGTCTAGAGATCGGCGAAAAGATGACTGCAAACGGCATGGCTGGTTGTAACAACTTCTTCGGTCAAGGCGAGCTGAAAGACGGTCAATTCCGTATCAAGCAAATGGGCATGACAATGAAAATGTGTCACGGCTCTGCGATGGAAATCGAACAATCGGTTTCTGCTACTCTAAGCGAGTGGAGCGACGTAACGCTAACAAACGATACGCTAGTACTGAAAAACGATGTACACACGCTAACGTACACAATTCGTGACTGGGTAAACTAATCCGTCATCGAAACCAAATACTGATTAAAGGAGCCTGATGGCTCCTTTTTTATTGTCAGCTTGCCCTCACTACTTCTTCAAAATTGGCACTCATCGCCGACTTTTCGTACCAGCCTCCAATAAACCTCAAAAATCTCTCATTTAGATGCAATAAATTCAACGGTTCAGCGGTCTGTTGCTAGGATGGCAAAAGCCTAGAGTCTGTCGAGTTTTCGAGGTGATTACAGATCGAACAAAACTCAACCGAGAACTCCCTGCTTGTTCTCAAGTAATTGATTGAATTTACTGTTGAATTAGAATTTATTTCAGAAACAGATAGAATAACTATTAGGGCATGTTGATCTTTCGTTAACCACGAAGGGTCAACACGCCCTAGGGAGTTTGAAAATACAATGCTCTTGCCCGTTCACTACCAAATGGAAAAGTTTATGAACAATATAGTAACTACGTTAGGAATCATGGCAACCGTTGCATACAGCGCAACCATTTATGCTGATGAAGCAACATCCATCGACAGCTGGAACCAAATAGAACAGCAGGCAGAGGGAGAAACTGTCTACTTTCACGCTTGGGGCGGAAGCCAAGAGATCAATCGTTACCTACAGTGGGCAGGCAAGAAATTACAAAGTGACTACGGTGTCACGTTAAAGCATGTGAAAGTGACCGATATTGCGGAAACCACCACTCGACTGCTTGCTGAAAAAGCGGCAGGAAAGAACAGTGAAGGCAGCGTCGATATCGTCTGGATTAATGGCGAGAACTTCCGTTCGATGAAAGACAACGCGCTATTGTTTGGGCCATTTACGGAATCACTTCCAAATTGGCAGTATGTCGATAAGTCTCTGCCAATTGATGTCGATTTCTCAGAGCCGACAGAAGGCTTAGAAGCACCGTGGGGCGTGGGACAACTGGTGTTCATTCATGACCAAGAAACACTTCACAACCCGCCACAATCATTCTCTGAGATGTTAAGCTACGCTCAGGCTTTCCCGAACCGCTTAAGCTACCCTCGCCCACCAGAGTTTCATGGCACGAGCTTCATTAAGTCACTACTGATTGAACTAACAAACAATAACCCTGCGCTGGCTCAGCCGGTTTCAGAAGACAACTTCCAAGAAGTAACGGCACCACTGTGGGCTTACTTAGATAAATTCCATAAAGTGGCGTGGCGCGGTGGAAAGCAGTTCCCAGCAGGCACATCGGAAAGCATCCAACTTCTGGATGACGGACAGATCGATCTCGCGATTACGTTTAATCCAAACTCTGTTTATTCAGCACAAGCCAGTGGTCGCTTAGCCGAAACCACTAAGGCTTATGCTCTAGAAAGCGGCGCTCTATCTAACATTCACTTCCTTGCGATTCCTTGGAACGCCAATGCAACCGCGGGTGCTCAAGTGACCATTAACTTCTTACTGAGCCCTGAAGCACAGTCTCGCAAGGGGGACCTCAATGTTTGGGGCGATCCTTCGGTTCTGAGCAGCAAGTACCTCACTGGCAGCGCTAAAAACACCCAGCAATTTAAATCGGTTGATGAACCACACCCTAGCTGGCAAAACGCGCTCGAGAAAGAGTGGCTTAAGCGATACGGTAACTAGTCTTCATGCTACGCGCTCTATATTTTGTTGTTATAGCTGTATGCATTATCCCGACCATTCCTGGGGTAGCGGGAGTCGTGGCTTCGTCACTGAGTTTCATCCCGCCCCTTGGTTTAGAGGAGCCGACACTCAACGGTTTTAGCCAAGTCTTTCAATGGGAAGGGGCTTGGCACTCTATTGGCTTAAGCCTAGGTTCAGCAATTGCAAGCAGCTATATAGCCTGCTTCCTGACCTTTTGTATTCTTCAAGCCTCTTGGGGAAACAAGTTTTGGAGAAAGATTGAGTTTACGCTATCGCCAATGCTTGCCATTCCACATGTAGCTTTCGCTATCGGCTTTGCTTTTCTGTTTAGTCCAACGGGGCTTGGCGCAAGAGCGGTACATCACTTGCTCGGCGAATCGGCTACCAGCTCTGAATTGGCGTTATTGGTGAAAGACCCATACGCGTTCGGCTTAATTATTATGCTCGCACTCAAAGAAGTCCCCTTCTTATTGCTGATGAGCATTTCGATACTTCAGCAAATTGATGTAGAGCGTATCACCAAGGTCAGTGCATCGCTCGGTTACAGCCGCGCTCAGATCTGGTGGAAATGTATTTTCCCACAATGGTTTACTAAGCTTCGTTTCCCAATGCTGGCGGTACTCGCTTACAGTGTCTCGGTTGTCGATATTGCTTTGATCATAGGCCCAACCAACCCGCCGACCTTTGCCGTTTTGGTATGGCAATGGTTCAACGATCCGGATCTTAACCTACTTCCGCGAGCTGCTGCTGGTGCCATCGTTTTGTTTGGTTTAGCTTCGTTGATCATCGCCTTGGCGCGTTTAGTTGAATGGGCGGTTCTTAAGTACTTTCGAACTTGGCAGTATTCCGGAAGAACAGGGGCAAACCTTCCGGGGAAAACGGTATTCACTGTCCTTGCTAGCCTTTCACTGCTGATCATTCCTTTAATGGTAATTTGGAGCGTTGCTCAGCGTTGGCGCTTCCCTGATTTACTGCCGAGCCGCTACAGCACGCGCTTCTGGGAGTTCGAGTGGGAAGGCATCATGAGCACCGTTGGTCAAAGCTTATGGATTGGTCTGATTGCTGCTTCAATCGCTTTGTTGCTTGCGCTGGTTGCTCACGAATACAGAATCAAATACAAGTGGCAAGTTCCGGGCTTCATTATCGCTATTCCAATGCTAATACCGCAGCTTTCAGTGTTGTTTGGTATGCAAGTCACGACCCTCTACATCGGCAGTAGTGCCTATGAGTTCTGGGTGATTTGGGCGCATGTTTTCTTTGCTTTCCCGTTTGTGTACCTGTCTTTGGATGGCCCGTGGAAAAGCTTCAATGATGGGTTGATTAAAGCCTCGCTGAGCCTAGGTAAATCGCCATTTCAGAGTTGGTATTCGATCAAACTACCAATCTTGCTTCCTGCGATTGCCTTTGCTTGGGCGGTCGGGATCAGCGTGAGTTTGGCCCAATACCTTCCAACATTAATGCTCGGCGCGGGCCGTATTAGCACGATCACCACAGAAGCCGTTGCACTTACCAGTGGTTTCGACCGCAGGGTGACAGCAATCTATGCCATTTGGCAGGCCCTATTGCCTCTGTTCTTTTTCTCTTTAGCGATATTAGTCAGCCGACTTCAACTGAGATATCGCCGTCTTACTTTTAAAGGTTTCCTAAGTAATGAGTCTGTACCTCAACGACCTCGCCATCCGTAAAACCGATGGAGATTCGCTGTTCTCAGCGCTAAACGTCACATTAGAATCTGGCCAAATACTAGCTTTGATGGGGCCGAGTGGCTGCGGAAAGTCGACCTTACTGGATGCGATTGCTGGTCACTTAAGTGAAGAGTTTTCGTACTCTGGCACCGTTGTGTTGAACAATATTCAGCTCGACGAGCTTCCATCACATCAGCGTGAAGTCGGTATTTTGTTTCAAGATGACTTGTTGTTTCCGCACCTCAAAGTATGGGAAAACTTGGCCTTTTCGTTACCGAACTCTGTTAAAGGTTCCGCTCGCCAAAAACAAGCAATGGCTGCACTAAAAGACATAGAGCTAACTCACTTAGCTGAATCTTTCCCGGATCAAATATCCGGCGGTCAACGCGCAAGAATAAGCTTGACTCGTATGTTGTTAGCCAAGCCTAAACTCGCCCTGCTTGACGAACCGTTCAGCAAGCTAGACCAAGAGTTAAGAGCACAATTTCGCGATTGGGTCTTCGAACAGCTGACCAAAGCGAATATCCCTACATTAATGGTCACGCACGACGAAGCCGATGTACCTCAAGGGGCAGAAGTACTGTCTTGGCCATGGAGAAGTAACCATGCTGGATAAGTACTCCATTAAGGTCATTAAGTGGCCATTAAATCAGTCTGCTAAGTTACTAAACCAATTGGGTATCACGGCCAATCAAACCACGTTATTCGGATTTCTGATTGGGTGTTTAGCGTTTCCAGCGTTGGCATTTCAACAATATGAGTGGGCGTTAGGCTTCATTGTGTTTAATAGAGTATGTGATGGGCTTGATGGAGCCTTGGCTCGAATCCAAGGCATTAGTGATGCGGGCGGTTTCCTCGATATCAGCCTAGATTTCCTATTCTACTCGCTGATCCCTTTTGGATTTGTCATTGCCAACCCAGAACACAACGCCATTGCCGGTGCATTTTTGATCTTCTCTTTTATCGGCACAGGCAGCAGCTTTTTAGCGTTTGCGGTTATGGCAGGCAAGCGAGGCATTGAAAACCCAGTCTATAAGCATAAGTCTCTGTACTACATGTCAGGGCTAACCGAAGGCACTGAAACCATCGCTTGTTTCATCGCGTTTTGTATTTGGCCTCAACACTTTGCGGTTATCGCTTACACCTTTGGTGCAGCTTGTTGGCTAACCACGTTCATGCGTATTTATTTTGGTTTTCAGACACTAAAAAACCAAGCTAGTTAATAAATGAGTTAGTTTCTTGCACCTATAAAAACGCCGCTCATTGTGAGCGGCGTTTTCTATATTAGTATGGATAATGCCCGCTAAATCATGACATCAAGCTTCAGCTGAAGCCGTGATTTTAAACCTCAATACCTTTAGGCTTGAATCAAGGTCGACATCGACAAACTCAGGCGGGTTGTCCAGACGCTCAATGAACTCAACGCTTGGTGCTTCTTCTGCCATCGTCTCAATCAGGAAGTTTGGTGATACTGCTGGTGAGTTCACACACGCAATCACTTCACCGCCTTCAGTTAGAAGTTCAGGCAAACGACGTAAGATTTTTTTGTAATCTTTGGTTAGAGCAAAGCTGCCTTTTTGGAACGAAGGTGGATCGATGATAACGAGCTCGTAAGGACCGCCCTTCTTGATTTTTCCCCACGACTTAAAAATATCGTAGCCAAGGAAGTTAACCGAGCGCATATCGTGATCATTCAGACGGTGGTTATCGCGGCCTTTATTCAACGAGCCACGAGACATGTCCACGTTCATACATTGACGAGCACCACCAGCGATAGCCGCGACAGAGAAACCACAAGTGTATGCGAACAGGTTAAGAACGTTCTTATCCTGAGCATTATCTTGTACCCACTGACGACCATTACGCATGTCTAGGAACAAACCGAAGTTCTGATTACGGCCAATGTCTAATTGGTACTTAAGACCATGCTCAACCACAACCGGAGAATCATTCAACTCGCCCCATAGAACCTCTGAAGGCGCGCCATCAGCATAACGGTGTTGCAGAACAATGCTTGTGCCCTGCTTTGATTGCCAGATATCTTTGTTGGTGAGTTGAACCAATCCAGCTTTTAGAGATGACAAGAATTCGTCGTCTACTTCTTTAAACACGTTAACCAATAGCTGTCCATCAACCCAGTCACATGTCAATTGCTCTAGACCAGGCCAAAACTTACCACGCCCGTGGAAAATACGGCGTAGTTCGTTTGGTACTTCATTAAGTTGCTGTTCAATATGACTAAAAAACAGAGGTAAAGCTGATGCTTCCATTATTTCACTCACTTAGTGTTTAGCTTTGGCCAAGTTAATGACCAAGGTTCAAGCCAACTGTCCAAACCGTTCGACACGGTTTCCTGATGCCACTTCTCACCCAAGGAGTTTAGGCTTCTTGGATCGCAGACATATTCGTAGGCTTGTGATTGATAGATAAATCGAATCGCGAAAGCATGCAGATAACCTCTGTCAGCCTCACTCGATGGATTATAAATAGGGTCACCAACAATGGCTGAGCCAATCGACTTCATCGCGACACGGATCTGGTGAGTTCGCCCCGTATAGGGTTTACATAAAAGCAAACGCTCACCGGGTTCAGCCGTTGCTGATAAAAATTGAGTAATCGCAGGGCTCTCTTTGGATGTCAGAAGTTTCCAACTTGAGCGTCGTGAACGCTCCATGTCTCCTGAGATCAAACCTTGCTTTTTCTTTGGCTTCTTAGAACCGATCGCAAGGTAGTATTTCTCTACTTCACGCTTTGCAAATAGCTGTGAAAGCTCGCTCGCCGCCGACGCATTTTTTGCCAGCAGCAGAATGCCCGAAGTCATTTTATCTAGTCGATGAACGAGATACAGCTTAGGCTCATTAATTGCCTTAGCAACTTCTTGAAGCAACATGGTATCGCCATCGTCTTTGTGGACGCTGACTCCAGGGTGCTTATTGATAAGTAAAAAATCAGAGTGGTTCAGAAGAATATCGAACATTAAAGGCTAGCTCCATTGTAGAACGTGGAGTATACCGCGTCTGAACCCAGATTCCAGCTACGAAAAAGCCCAACTCACTCAATAAATATTGAATCGTTGGGCTTCTTTTCAGCAACTAGCGATCAGTGCGTGGTCTTTACTCGATTACCAATAGGTAAATAGAACCAAGCTACCGCTTTACGCCAGTTTAAACTTACCAACTAATGCTTCTAGCTCAGCAACCTTAGCGTTCAAGCCTGATGTATTTTCGGAGCTACGAGTTGCTAGCTGCAGAGATTGCTCAGAGATATCGCTAATCGCGGTAATGTCCGCTGCAATTTCTTTGGTCACAGCCGTCTGTTCTTCTGCCGCAGTCGCAATAGAGTTAACCATGCTTTGTACATTGCCCGCACCGCTCACAATCGCTTCTAGAGCCGAAACAGCACCTGAGCTTTGCTCAACACCAATCTCAACTAAACGACAGTTATCTTGAGTGTAAGTCACCGCTTCTTGAGTGCCCGATTGAATCGATTGAATGATGCCCGAGACTTCTCGTGTCGCTTTGGTTGTTCTTTCTGCTAGCGCTCGCACTTCATCGGCTACCACAGCAAAACCACGACCAAACTCGCCTGCACGTGCCGCTTCAATTGCAGCGTTAAGAGCTAACAGGTTAGTTTGCTCAGCAATGTCTTCGATTACCTTGATAACGCTACCAATCTGCTCACCGTGAGAACCTAGAGTATTCATTTGCAACGACATATCGCTCATTTGAGTCGACACTTGTTGAATACTCGCCACCATCTCAACAATCACGTTGCGGCCATCTTCTGCAGAGGTTTCTGAGCGACGTGCTTCTTCATAAGTTGAAGTACCTTGCTGCGCCACTTCAGAAATGGTCAAGCTTAGCTCTTCAGCAGCCGTTGCAATCAAGTTAGCTTTGTCTGCTTGAGCTGATGCACCAGTAACGATGTCTTGGCTAATAGAAGAGAGCTCCCCTGTCACCGATTGGACTTGGTGAGTCACAGACGAGATTGAACCTAATAGGTCTACTAGTGATTTCTGCATCTGGTTAATCGACTTAGCCAGTTCAGCCAATTCATCACCAGAATCATCAATAATGTCGCCTGCCGTTAGGTCACCATTTGCTACACGTCGTGCTACTTGTTCTACACGAGTAAGACGATTGGTAATAGAGCTAGACAATAGATACGCAATCACACAACCAAAGACAATCGCAATAGCAGACAACACCATGATAGTGCGCTCGATGGTAGTAAACGTGTCGGTTAGTGTCAGTAGTGACTGTTCTGTATCTGCGCGCTCACTTGCTGACGCTTGATCCAGTAAGTTCTCAATAGGGATAAGATTGCTCTCATACAAAGATCGTAGCTGTTGAATATTGGCTAGTAGCGCAGCTTCATCATTGATCTTCGGCACAAGCTTTGATTCAAACTCTTGAGTGAAACGCCCCATCAGGTCTTCAATTCGCTGAATACGGCGGTGGTCTTCCGAACCTCTACTCTCCAAACGCTTAGCCTGCTCGATAGCTTGAGCAAATTCGTTCTTGCTGGTTCGATAATCATTGAGTGCGTTATCAACCAGTGTAATTGCACCAAGCGCATCTCGGTATACATCACCCGCTTCATCAATCAGTACCAGGTAGGTAACAGTACCCGGAACATCGTCCATTCTAATTTCATCTGCGCTCTGGTGCGCGCCGATAACTTCTATCCATACAATACTGACTAACGTAACAAGCACCGCCAATATAGAGCCAAAACCGGCATACAGTTTCTTTCTCACTGACAATTTCACACAACACCTACCTAAATTAAATACCGATCAAAAATTCTTGATATTCAATATATCGGCTAGGTGACGGATAACTTTAGTGA
>NZ_JBFRTR010000167.1:0-483 GCF_041474215.1 Vibrio sp. 10N.222.52.C12 | reverse complement strand
CTTCAATTTAAGATTTTGTCGGCTCAATGAATACTGACTTCAAAACTACAAAAAGTAATTCTAAAGCTATTATCTTTCCAACAGAAAGATAATGAATTGACTGTGCCAAATACCTTCTTTCTACAAGAGAAAGTAGTTATTCGTATTGGTCACTCAGTTCATTGAAATCAATTTTGATTCCGAGGAATCTGTTTTACTTCTCTTTAAAAAAGGGAAGATAAAACGTTTTGATATTCATCAACGAGTGCCCACACAGATTGATAGGTTTAAATTGTTAAAGAGCTTCTCTTCGTTGTGACTTACATCACTTCGGAAGAGGCGGCCATTCTAGCGATTTAATTCTCAGTGTCAAACACTTATTTGGAATTAATTCCTACTTTCTAAAAGTAGAAGCGAATCATCGCTTAAAGCTAGTTGCCTTACTAACATTTCTCGCTGAAGCCTTGTGGCGTCTGCCGTGTCAGTGAGGCGGCATTATAGAGA
>NZ_JBFRTR010000165.1:0-1412 GCF_041474215.1 Vibrio sp. 10N.222.52.C12 | reverse complement strand
TAATGCCGATCAGTTAAAGCCAAAGCGATCGGTTGAAGGATCCTTCAGAGCTGTCAAAATCCAAGTGTATTTAATGCACTTGGATTTTTTTATGGATGTTTCTCAAGCTCTAAACATAATTAATGATTGGAAACCTAGCAGCGTTGAGACTTTGTCTGACTTGCTTCCAATTGAACTCATCGACGAAGCCTATTCTCTTACTGATACTGTCACGATGAGAAAGAGGAAATTAACTTTAGAATCCATGGTGTGGCTGCTTGTTGGAATGGCTATCTATAACAGTAAATCCATGAAAGATTTAGTGAACCAACTTGATATTGTCGACCGTACAGGTAAAGCTTTTGTCGCACCGAGTGCGTTAACTCAACGTCGAAAGACGTTGGGTGAAGACGCAATTAAAGCGGTCTTTGAGCGAATGACTACGTCATGGTTAAACAGTGCAAAGTTACCCCAATGGAATGGATTAACGCTGCTTGGCGTCGATGGCGTTGTTTGGCGAACGCCCGATAACCCGCAAAATGAAAAGGCATTTTCTCGACAAAAAGGGACGCAATATCCGCAAGTGAGAATGGTCTGCCAAATGGAACTAAGCAGTCACATTATTACGGCCAGTGCATTTGATAATTACAATACAAACGAAATGATATTAGCTGAAAAACTGATAGAAACAACACCAAACCATAGCGTAACAATGTTCGATAAGGGGTTCTATTCTTTAGGTTTATTACATAAATGGCAAGACTCTGGCTCAGAGCGCCATTGGCTTATCCCCCTCAAGAAAAATACACAATATGACATTGTTCAATCTTTAGGGCGAAATGACAAACTTGTTCAATTACACAGTAATCCAAGAGCTAGAAAGCTATGGCCTGATTTACCAAAGTCGATAACCGCTCGACTTGTCACTCGTAAAATTAAAGGAAAAGACTACCAAGTATTAACCTCCATGACGGACTCCCTGCGTTACCCATCAAAAGATATTGCAGGCCTTTATGAGCATCGTTGGGAAATAGAGCTGGGCTACCGAGAGCAAAAACAATACATGCTTGGAAACCGTCTTACGCTGCGAAGTCGTTTACCAGAGCTGGTCAAGCAGGAGTTATGGGGCATCTTGCTTACTTACAATTTAATCCGATATCAGATGGTCGAGCTCTGCTTCAATTTAAAGGGAAATTACCTTCCTTATCAACTGAGTTTTAACGGCACGTTAGCTCATGTATCAGCGTTACTTGTAGGCTTACCTTATTCAACACCAGGCGCAATACCTCGTCAGCTAAAGGGGTTCCACAACATGGCTGAAAGCTTAATACTTGAAGGGCGAAGGGAAAGGACATTCCCTAGAAGAGTTAAACCCAGACCACAACGGTATGCTAAGAACAAAAATGCCGTTCACTCTTAAGTGAACGGCATTA
>NZ_JBFRTR010000164.1:0-20509 GCF_041474215.1 Vibrio sp. 10N.222.52.C12 | reverse complement strand
CTTAAGTGAACGGCATTACAGCATGATGCTGGCATTTTTTATTGTTCTATTCTCTATCGAGCGATTAGATAACGCGAGAGAATTGCTGCTGGCGAGCCTTTGCACGTAAGTATTTATCAAAACACATACAGATGTTACGGATCAGCAAACGGCCACGCAAAGTCACGCGGATTTCTTTGTCATCCACTTCAACCAACTCATCATTGATGAAGGTTTGCAGTAGCCCTAAGTCTTCTTTGAAGTAACCATTAAAGTCTACAGAAAACTCAGACTCGATCATGGTTTTATCAAGCTTAAAGTTACAGATAAGCTGTTTAATGACCTCACGACGCACTAGGTCATCACTGTCTAATACCACACCTTTCCAAAGTGCATGACGCAGGTCATTCACCTGAGCGTAATACTTCTTCAGCTCTTTTTGGTTTTGAGCGTAAGCATCACCGACCATAGAGATAGCAGAGACACCGAAACCAATTAAGTCAGCTTCACCTTGGGTCGTGTAGCCTTGGAAGTTACGATGCAGAATACCTTCACGCTGTGCTACGGCTAGCTCATCTTCAGGTAGTGCGAAGTGATCCATACCAATGAACTGGTAACCCGCTCCCGTTAGCGTCTCGATGGTATCTTGCAAGATAGCCATTTTCTCTTTCGCTTCAGGTAGATCTTCGTCTTTAATCTTACGCTGCGCCGCAAACAGCTGAGGCATGTGTGCGTAGTTAAATACCGATAAACGGCCCGGCTTCATTTCTAACACTTGCTTCAATGTTTCAGCGAACAAAGCTTGAGTCTGCTTTGGTAGGCCGTAGATCAAATCCAGGTTAGTTGAACGGAAGCCTAGCTCTTTCGCTCGTTTAACCATCGCAATGATGAACTCTTCATCTTGCTCACGGTTAACCAGTTTCTGCACTTCTTTATTGAAGTCTTGCACGCCAATGCTCAGGCGGTTGAAGCCTTCGTTACGCAGGTGGTCAAGTACGTCTAGCTCAATCTCACGCGGGTCAACTTCAATACTGATTTCAGCGTCAGCGGTGAAGTTAAACTCTTCACGCAAAATACTCATCAAACGAGTGATTTGTGTTTTGGTCAAGAACGTTGGCGTACCACCACCGAAGTGCAATTGCGTCACTTCACGGCCATTCAATAAAGAGGCGCGTTGGCGGATTTCATGTTCAATCACATCAAGGTACTCATCCGCTTTATGCGAGTGACGAGTAATGACTTTATTACAACCACAGTAGTAACAAAGCTTGTGGCAGAACGGGATATGCACGTAAAGAGAGAGTGGACGCTCAGGATATTGAGTACACGCCATGTCGTAATCAGCGACGGTAAACGCTTCATGAAACTCCAACGCAGTTGGGTATGAGGTGTAACGAGGTCCCGAATAGTTGTACTTGTTTAAGATCTCTTGATCCCAAACGATTTGCTGATTCGTTGTTACTGGCTTGCTCGACATAGCGGTATTTCCAATTTAGATCCGCGAGAACCTTAGGTCTCTCAAATCATTTTACATACATTAAAATATAGACGGGTTATTTTGCCACACGACCTGTAAGGTCGTTCCAAGACAAAATCAATTTTTTAGACAAAAACTCAGAACTGCTAGCTTGATCACTAACAAAGCGTCGGGATTAACGAGACGCAAAAGGTAAGAAGGCTCATTTAACACTATCTATAAAGATAAGGTGTCTCAAGAACACCCTGTATTAAACAAGCCTCTATTTTAAATAGTCTTAGCGACTAGATCATCTGAATGTTGATTTGGTTGTTGAGAGGTTTAACCTTCTCTTGCAACCTTTTCAGATCTTCAATGACCACATCATTCAAGCGAGTCTCTGCCTTATGGCGCGTGAGATTCTGCTGCATGCGCTCTTTCTTCGTCAGTTCCTGTCTTGCCTCTCCGCGAGCCATATCTTTTACGATATGGTACAGCTCAGAAAGAGCAGGATACTCAGAATCAAAATCGACACGCTCATCACCCTGAACATTATCCATAATGATACACACTCGGATACTGATCTCAGGTAAGTCACATTGCCCTTGAATGCCCGCTAAGCACAAAGTATTTACGTTTTCGTAAATCGTCGCGTTACGTTTTTCAATGGCAAGTGCTTGATGCTGCTTTTGCAACTCCGTCTGCTTCTTCACTTGAAGTAGAAGGTAACCTGCGTAAGAGCCCAAGCCGAGAATGATAATTCCACCAGCAATTGCTAATAAGGTTACGTTCATTGGCTATTAACCTTTAAAGCTGTCTAAGTCGAAATCTTCGAATTGAGATAGCAAGTCTTCGTCAGAGCTTGCTTTCTTCTTAGATGCAACCGGTGCTTCTTCGAAGATCTCTTCTTCATCGTCTTCTGGTTCTAGCAGACCTAAGCGGCCCATTAGGTGTTCGATACGATCAAGTTTCTCATCAACAAACTTCTGTAGACCAGCACCTAGGTTTTCACCATTTTCGATACGATCTAGGAGTGTGTTCAGTTGAGCGTCATTCTCAAGCATCTCTAACTCTTGTTCGTTAGATAGCTTGCGCTCTTGTTTAGTCGGCTTCTTCGCTGGTTCAACGATCAGCGGAATTTTTTTCTTGCTGCCTAAACGTGGATCACGAGCTTGTGCAGCTTTACGCTGTTTTGCTTCGCTACCATCTGAGTGACGGCTGCCAGACTTAAGGCCTTTACGCTTTTTAACACGCTTACGTTCACGACCTTCAACATCAGATTCACTACGGTTACGAGTAACCATAGGCTCCGGAGCGCCAAGTGCTCCCGGCTTTCTTGATTTCTTACTACGACCCATTACTGCACTTTCCTCAGTAAAATTACATCATTTCCAAAAAATTCTAGTTCGAGCTTATCCCGCTCTGCCAAAAACTGGAATGTTTGACGACTAAAGAAGACGACATGTGTCGGGTCATTCTTGTAGTGCCAACCAGCAAACGCGTCTACGTCTATTACTAGTTTAGTCATAAGACCAATCCAGCCCTTGGGTTTAACTAAATTCAACCATTGCTGCCACACTTTGTCTGGGTGATAAAGATGCTCTATCACCTCCGTGGCAGTCATAAAGTCATACGTTTTTTCCAACACAGAGGGTTCTGGGTGGTAATAGATATCGTACAACTCCATGGTGTGTCCGGCTTCTTCTAACATAATAGATAGCGTAGGGCCTGGGCCACAACCAAAATCCAACCCGTGTGAGTTAGATGAAATTTTGTCTGTTAGTGGATCCGCGATGCGAGATAAAAAGCGGCGATAGCCTGCATCACTAGGATCGTTCTCATGGAGATCATAGTGTGCTTTTTCTTCTTTTGCTTCTAACCTTTGTTCAGGTTTAACAAATACCAGTTCACATTGCTGACACTGCAGATAGGCTCTGCGTTTGTCTTCAAAATAGTGATTCACGCCTTGGTGATGGCATAAGGGACAAGTATACATAGCACATCCTTAAACAGGGATGCGAAACATACCAGAAACTGAGTTTATAGTGGAGAGGTATTGGGTGTTTTTTCATCAAATCAATAAAAAAAGCGATAGGAAAACCTATCGCTCTCTAAATCTGCCTATATCGGCCAAAATTTGCATACTCAACTTGGTACACAAATCTCCATTTGTTATTGGTGCTTTCCATGCCAAATTTGTTTGTTGTTCATCGTCCTGATGAGTTTTGGCTATCCTTTTCTAACACCTTGTTGCTGGGCTGTCCTAGCCTGATCCATTTCTGTCTATACCGTTAGACTAGATGATCATCCATATCTAAGTCAGCTCCTAGCTGATGGCGGTTACTTTACCGTGTTACAAAAAGACTACAAGAGTGCGACTTCACACTTTTGTACACAAATCGATCACACATTGATAAATCAGACATAAACACAAAACGCATTAATAAAACCAATACAAAAGAAAACGCCCCGACCATTACTGATCGGGGCGTCTCTTCAATCTCGCTCGAACGTACATTCCTTTACTCTGGCTAAGAGCAAGAAACCGACAAATTAGTGTAAACCACCAACGTACTTCGATAAGGTATCAATATCAGCGTCTGTTAACTTTTTAGCTACATCACGCATCATCGCATTCATGTCGTTATTACGGTCACCATCGCGGAATTTTTCAAGTTGAGCCTTGATGTAATCTGCGTGCTGACCTGAAATCTTAGGGAAACCAGAAAGTTCGGTACCATTACCACGAGGGCCATGACAAGCAATACACGCCGTTACCCCGCGTTCTGCGTTACCCGCTGTGTAAAGAACCTTACCTTCATCTACTACATTTTCAGGAGTAGAGTTACTAGAGATAGATAGAGAGGCGTAGTATGCCGCTAGGTCAGCCATATCTTCTTCAGATAAAGGCATCGCCATTGCACCCATTACAGGTTCGTAACGACCTTGCTTACCACCACTTGTCATACCTAGCTTAAGCTCTTTTAACTGCTTCTCTAGATACTTCTCATGTTGACCAGCCAGCTTAGGGTACTGAGTGATCAGGCTGTTGCCGTCAGCACCGTGGCAGGCAACACATGTTTGTGATTTGGCTTTACCAGCTTCAATACTACCTTGAGCCCATACTGAGCAGCTGGCTAAAAGACTCAAAATTAGCGCTAATTTCTTCATGACATTCCATTATAATTATCAAGCTTCCAGTACCACTCTATGTTGCCACTCATGGTACAATAGGCGACCTTATGCCGAGCACGGTTATTTTACACAAATTCACAAAAAAGTAATCAATCGACTACACAAAGTCGAGATGGAGTTAACAGTGAGCGTAAAAATTCATTATCAAAACACGCATTTCATTACCAGTGCACCTGATATTCGTCATTTACCAGAAGACGAAGGGATCGAAATTGCGTTTGCAGGACGCTCCAATGCTGGTAAATCTAGCGCGCTAAATCGCGTTACAAACCAAAAAAGCTTGGCGAAAACCAGTAAAACACCCGGTCGAACTCAGCTAATCAACCTATTTAAGGTAACGGACGGTTGTCATATCGTCGATTTACCTGGATATGGCTTTGCTCAAGTACCACTTGAGATGAAGAAAAAATGGCAGAAATCGCTAGGTGAATACCTACAACGACGTGAAAGCCTGAAAGGTTTAGTGGTATTGATGGATATCCGTCACCCAATGAAAGACCTTGACCAACAAATGATCTACTGGGCTATCGATAGCCGCATCCCAGTACAGGTTTTGTTAACAAAAGCAGACAAACTGAAAAGTGGTGCGCGTAAAGCACAGCTACTGAAAATCCGTAACGATGCAAAATCTTTCGGTGGTGATGTTGCGGTTGATGTCTTCTCTTCAATGAAGGGCATCGGCGTTGACCAACTGCGTGCCAAGATGGATGAGTGGTTTGCGCCTGCGCTTGCTGATCAAATCATTGATGAGTTAGCAGACGAAGAGCACAACGACTCAGAGTAGTTCCTCTACTTATCGCTATAGGTTAGAGCACTTACAACACGTGATTTAGCCTTATCAATGCCCCTCCTTATATAGGTGGGGTATTTTTTTGCCCAAAAATGAGTGAGTTAAGCATAAGTTTTTAGTGTTAAAAATCGGATTTAGCCACTAAAACCAATAGAAGTGAACCATACTAAAAGACACATCTAAATAATCAGAACAATGAGAAAGGAATACTCATGTGGAAAACACCATTGGCCATCATTGCACTTATGTTGGTCTCACTGACAGGGTTTGCCTCTGAAGCAGAACAAGAACAAGAACAAGCCCCACTGATCAATGTCGATATGACCTTAGACCTCGATGGCATGGAAAAGTACGCCCAAGACGCGAGTGAGTCTCTTGAGGTGATATCGCAATCTTTGCAAGCGATAGTCAACAACCCCAACCTAAGCGACGACCAGCAACAAGCCCTCAATCAAACGGTTGAAAGTATCAATAAGCTTGCGAGCTCCACCAAGACATCACTCAATCAACTGCCACAAGCCTTAGACCAATCTCGACTCGCCTTTAAACAAACCAGCCAAGTGCTGTTGGATGATATTCAGACTAAGATCATCATTGCGCTGGCGGCCGTTATCGCCGTCATTATTATCGCTTTGACCGCTATCTATCTGCTTATCCTGAAACCAATGCAGCAAACCTTGGTAAAAGCGACCAACAATATCTCTTCGATGGCGCAATCCATCCAGATCACCGCCGAAGCTCTGAAATATAGCACCGAGAAACAACAGAAAATCATGGATTACATTGAGCATTCACCGACTCAATACACTGATAAATAAGGCGTGAGCCATCAATCCTTTATCGATAACTTGTAAAATAAAAGTTATTTCAAGTGATAAAACAATCGACTTAGAGACGGATTTAAATTACCAAAATCTGATCGAATTCCAGATCTAAGGCAAATCAGGGGTTTATCACTGTGCTTGAGAAAGTGTAATAAAAGGCACTAAAAATGAGAGGTTTTACGGGGTAATTGCAGGGTGGAAATATTTTTCTTTCGCACAAGAAAAAACGCCCCAGTCAAATACTGACTGGGGCGGCTGAATCAGCCTAATCCAATAACGTGAAACAAAAGGTCTGAAAGATAGAACATCTTACCTCTGTACCCTACGAGATTTAATGTACAACAATTGCTCAGAAATGAAAACAACTTTTGTAGTTTTTTTTCATGAATGTTTTATTAAAACACCTAAATTCTTATTACGACTTAACTTTATTTGAGACAAAAAAAAGCCAGTGTTTGTGCACTGGCTCATACTAATTTGCTTATTAAGGTCAAAAACTGATTAGTGGGCTTGATCCCAGTTGTCACCGTGGCCAGCTTCCGCGACAAGCGGCACTTCTAGCTCTGCAGCGGATTCCATCAATTCTTGTACTTTACTTTCAATTTCGGCTAAAGATGACTCTTCCACTTCAAACACCAATTCATCGTGTACCTGCATAAGCAGTTTTACACGACCATCGCCTTCCGCTTGAATCCACTCATCCACCAACAACATCGCTTTCTTAATGATGTCCGCTGCTGTGCCTTGCATTGGCGCATTGATCGCCGCGCGTTCAGCAGCTTTACGACGCATGCCATTACGAGATTGAATCTCAGGAAGGTGCAGTCGACGACCGTAAATGGTTTCAACGAAGCCTTGCTCTGAAGCAGCACTGCGCGTGTCTTCCATATACTGCATTACGCCAGGGTAACGCTCGAAGTAAGTGTCCATGTAGTGCTGTGCTTCGCCACGAGGAATACCCAGTTGCTTAGCCAAGCCAAAGGCACTCATACCGTAGATAAGACCGAAGTTAACGGCTTTAGCACGACGACGTTGTTCAGTGGTCACACTCTCAATATCAACACCAATGATCTCAGCAGCCGTTGCCGCGTGGATATCTTTGCCTTGTTGGAATGCTTCCAGAAGCGCTTTATCACCCGAAAGGTGCGCCATGATACGCAATTCAATTTGAGAGTAATCGACCGCTAGAATCTTCCAACCATGTTGTGCAACGAATGCTTGGCGGATACGACGGCCTTCTTCATTACGAATTGGGATGTTCTGCAGGTTTGGATCTGTTGAAGACAATCGACCCGTTGCTGTCACCGCTTGGTGATAAGACGTATGAACACGACCCGTTTCAGCGTTGATCATCTTCGGTAGTTTATCTGTGTAGGTCGACTTTAGTTTCGCAAGGCCACGATACTCAATAATCAGCTTAGGTAGCGGGTAATCAAGAGCCAACTCTTGCAGCACTTCTTCGTTGGTTGAAGGTGCACCTGATGGCGTTTTCTTGATAACAGGCAGACCCATTTTCTCAAACAGGATCGCTTGCAGCTGTTTTGGCGAGTTCATGTTGAACTCTTGCTCTGCAATCTCGTAGGCTTTCTGTTCTAGCTCATCCAATCGAACCGCAATCTCTTGCGATTGAGCGCCCAGCAACATGTCATCGATGAATACGCCGGTACGTTCAATGCGAGACATTACAGGGATCAGTGGTACTTCGATTTCTTCATAGATGGCTTTTAGCTTTTCATCTTGCTCAATGTTTTCCATCAAACGGTTATGAAGACGTAGTGTCACGTCAGCATCTTCTGCTGCGTATGGAGACGCTTCTCCCAGCTCAATCTGGTTGAAAGTAAGCTGTTTCTTACCTTTACCTGCGATTTGCTCAAATGAGATGCAGCTGTGCTGAAGGAAACGCAGCGCTAGGCTATCCATATCATGCTTGCCGCCAACGCTATTAAAAACATAAGACGCTAGCATGGTGTCGTGCTTGATGCCTTTCATCTCGATACCGTAGCGCGCTAAAACGCTCATATCGTACTTCAGGTTTTGACCGACTTTAGCCTGTGCGTCATCTTCAAGAATCGGCTTAAGCTGTTCAAGTACCCAATCACGATCCAGTTGTTGAGGTGCATCTAAGTAGTCATGAGCAACCGGTACGTAAGCGGCAACGCCTTCTTCAGTTGCGAATGATAGACCAACAAGGTTAGCCACCATGTAGTCCAAGCTATCCGTTTCAGTATCAAAGGCAAACACCTCTGACGCTTTCAGTTTCTCTAGCCACGCATTAAAAGAGGCTTCATCTAGGATGGTTTCGTAGTTGCTGCGATCAATCGTCACTGCAGAGGTGTTCATTTCTACAGTAGATGTAGTTGATGCCTCGCTGCTACGCACTGCACCCGACTTCTCATCCGCCTCAACCACACCGCTGCCGCCTTCAAGTAGCTCGTTCAACCAAGATTTGAAGACCAGTTGACCGTATAGCTTAATCAGCTCATCCGTATTTGGTTGTGCTTTTACAAGCGACTCAGGTGTCTCTTCTAACTCGACGTCCAGTTTGATCGTTGCAAGCTCGTAAGACATCTCAGCGTTGTCTTTATTATCAATCAGCTTCTTAGCCATGGTTTTTGAACCACGGAAGCCAAGAGCGGCAATATCATCCAGGTTTTGATACAGCTTTTCGATGCTACCAATGCCTTGTAGTAGAGCAGTTGCTGTTTTGTCACCAACACCTGGAACGCCAGGAATGTTATCCACTTTATCGCCCATCAGTGCAAGGTAGTCGATAATCAGCTCAGGTGGGATGCCAAACTTCTCTATCACGCCTTCGCGATCCATAACCACGTTGGTCATGGTGTTGATCAAAGTAACGTTGTCATCAACCAGCTGCGCCATATCTTTATCGCCAGTACTGATCAAAACCGGCATGCCCGCTTTAGATGCTTGAGAAGCTAGCGTGCCAATCACATCATCCGCTTCAACGCCTGGGATCGAGATAAGTGGTAGACCCATTGCGCGAATCACGTTGTGCAAAGGTTCGATCTGACAACGTAGATCATCCGGCATAGGTGGACGATTAGCCTTGTACTCTGGGTACATGTCATCACGGAACGTCTTTCCTTTTGCATCAAAAATTACCGCAATACGATCAGAAGCAAATTGACGCATCATGCTGCGCAGCATGTTAACTACACCGTAAACAGCGTTAGTTGGGATATCACCATTGCTCATTGTGCCAGGGTAAGCATGGAACGCGCGATATAGGTAAGAAGAGCCATCGATCAGAATCAATGGATTATCAGGAATACGAGCCATAATGTTTGTGTATCCAGTAAGTACAGAAATTATCTGTTAAGAATGCCACGTCTGTTGGTTGGATTCCACGTTGTCGATCTGTATCCGTTCACTCGGTTGTGTTCGTTATAATCGATTTGTTGTTATTTTTTGTTCTTAGACGCAAGCGTTCTGTGGATAACTCTGTTTATATTATTTATCCACCCTGTTGAGAACTACGGTGAACAACTCAAAAAACATCAATAAACAACTGAAAATAAAGAATAATTTTACAGATCGAACAGATGATCAACGATCTTTTCTCGATCTTGCGTTGTGGAAAAGAATGCTGATGGCGTTTTATTCATAAAAATACGTGCCACTAAATATGCATCTTGTTGAAATGGTAGGTATAAAAAAAGCGACACCCGAAGATGTCGCCTAGCAAAAACCGGTAAAGCCATTCAAATTGAATACCACAGCTTTACCTAAAAGCTATAAATTACACTGGAAGCAATGTGAGCAATGTCGTGTCAAAAAGAACTTAGTACAAGTTCGCGAGAATTCTGTTGGGTAACCAAGTAGATACTTGAGTACTTAACATCCTTGTGAACATTTCCTCATTCCCTAAGACGAAGTTAATAATAATGATTCTCATTTAATAGTCAACAATTAAATGATAATAAATCTCATTTGATTTATAAACCGTTAACAGCAGTGCTTAAATTTGCTTCAAAAAATGGATTCTATGGTCATTAATGTCTTCTTTTTCTTCAAATCTTTCGATTAGGTAACCGTTTCTCAATAACAGGCGCAACATTGCAGGGAACTGGTTACGAGACTTAACCTTTAACTGTCTGTAGCCCTGCTCTTTCGCCCACTGTTCCTGAACGTCTAATTGCGCCTGTGCAACGCCTTTGTTCCTCGCGAGCGGTGACACGCCACCAAACCAGCTGTAAAAAGTATCTTGATCCAATTCATAGCCGATCTTAAAGCCAAGCAACACGCCAGCTTCTTCAGCCACTAAGATAAGGCTCTTTTTCCCTGCCAGCCGCTCTGACAGAGAAGCGACACTCTCTTTTTTAGCGAACTCAGAGATCTGCTCGACCACAGACACCACTTCTTCTAAAGAACCTTCACGTACGACAACTGACATCTTATTCATCCTTATAAACGAAAGGGCTGGCACAATGGCCAACCCTTTACTGATCACTTAAGTGAGATCTACACGGTTACTTTTCTTTTAAATGCTCAGCAGCTTGTGCGTTATCTTCAGCAAGCCACTCTGCGACATCTTTAGCGAAGTAAGTAAGAATGCCATCAGCGCCAGCACGCTTAAAGCACAACAGTGATTCCATGACGGTTTCGCGCTCTTTCAGCCAGCCGTTTTGAATCGCCGCTTTGTGCATCGCGTATTCACCAGATACTTGGTAAGCAAACGTAGGCGCTTGCAGTTCGTGCTTAACACGACGAACAATATCAAGGTAAGGCATGCCTGGTTTCACCATCACCATGTCCGCACCTTCATTAAGATCCATCGCGACTTCATGAATCGCTTCATCGCTGTTGGCTGGATCCATCTGGTAGTTCTTCTTGTTACCACCTTTCAGGTTCGAAGCACTGCCAACTGCATCGCGGAATGGGCCGTAGTAGCACGATGCATATTTTGCAGAGTACGCCATAATCTGAGTATGAATATGGCCCGCTTCTTCTAACGCTTCACGGATCTTACCAATGCGACCATCCATCATATCCGATGGGGCAACTACGTCAGCACCCGCTTCAGCGTGTGATAATGCTTGCTTGATCAAGACTTCAGTCGTCTCGTCATTCATCACGTAACCATCTTCATCGATGATGCCGTCTTGGCCGTGAGTGGTGAACGGGTCTAGTGCTACGTCAGTAATAACGCCAATGTTTGGCACATGCTCTTTTAGTAAACGTACAGCGCGCTGCACCAAACCTTCTGAGTTATGAGCTTCAGCTGCGCATAAACTTTTAGCATCTTGGTTCACGACTGGAAATAGAGCAATCGCAGGAACACCCAGCTTTGACAGGTAATCTGCTTCCTCAAGCATGTAGTCGATCGACAAGCGTTCAACACCTGGCATTGACTCGACAGGCTCGCGGCGGTCTTTACCCATCAGGATAAACATTGGGTAGATTAGATCATCCACAGACAATTGATTTTCTGCCATTAGGCGACGGCTAAAGTCGTGCTTACGCATACGGCGCATACGGCGACCTGGGAATTGACCTTGAATTGAAACAGACACTAGATTCTCCTTGCCTAGTCTAAGCACCGAAATACTTAGATATGAAAAGTGCTAAATACAGGCAAAAGCATATCACTGATGGCTCAGGACGCTAGCAGTAAAATATGAAACCCACTCAAAAATAGGGATAAATGGCAAAAAATGACCTTCTCCTCACACTGCCGTATACTCATGACAACTCAGTAAAGACCGCTTTCAGGACAAAACAATGATCGACACCCATGCTCATATTTACGCTAGTGAATTCGATGAAGACCGCGAACAAGTTGTGCAGCGCGCACTGGCTCAAGGGATTGATACCATTCTATTGCCGAACATCGATTTAGAATCTATCGAACCAATGTTAGCAACGGAAGCGCAGTTTCCTGATGTGTGCCGTTCAATGATGGGCTTACACCCTTGTTATGTGGATGCGAATATCGAGCAAACCCTCAAAACCATTCGAGCTTGGTTTGATAAGCATGACTTTATCGCCGTGGGTGAGATTGGTATCGACTTGTACTGGGATAAAACCTTCAAGGCTGAACAAGAGATGGCGTTTGTGACTCAACTGCAGTGGGCAAAAGAGCTTGATCTACCTGTGGTGATCCACACTCGTGATTCCATTGAAGAGACACTTGCCCTACTTCGTAAAGAACAAGATGGCAGCTTACGCGGGGTATTCCACTGCTTTGGTAGCAGCTTAGAGGAAGCTCAAGCGATCAACGAGCTAGGCTTTCATTTAGGTTTAGGCGGCGTTTCGACCTTTAAGAACTCTGGGATGGACAAGGTGATCCCACATCTCGATATGGATTACGTCATTCTAGAGACAGATTGCCCATACTTGGCACCAACACCGAATCGCGGTAAACGCAATGAACCAGCCTACACAGAATTAGTAGCAAAACGCATCGCCGAATTACGCGGAATTACCCTTGAAGAAGTCGAAAACATAACCACCAAAAATGCTAAGGCATTGTTTAATTTATGACAAATCTATTAATAAGTAATTATTACGGATTTTTCCTGAATTTATTTGAGAAAGCTAAGTGACATGTATAGTATCAACCACCTGCATATGGAGATAGTTGATTATGTGTGACCATTCACAACACTTACAACGTCAACATCGAACCCTATGGCATAAAATTTTGGGCATCAAAGAGCTCTATATATGTCAGAACTGTGGCTATCAGTTAAAGATTCGATAAACAGACATAATAAAAAAGCGGCCCTAGGCCGCTTTTTTATTATGTGATTTTTACTGAAGCATTCCGAATCAAGATTCAGCTTCTTCCTCTTCATCCGCATCTGGCTTACGTGTATAAAAGCGTGCGAAAAACAGACCAATCTCAAACAAAATACACATTGGAATCGCCAACAGTGTTTGCGAGATCATATCTGGTGGTGTCAGCATCATACCGATGATGAAAGCACCCACCACAATGTAAGGACGCTTTTCAGACAGAGATTGAGGCGTTGTTGCCCCCGTCCAACACAACAAGATAATCGCAACAGGCACTTCAAAGGCAATACCAAAAGCAAAGAACAGCGCGAGCACAAAATCAAGGTAACTCGATATGTCGGTTGCGAACTCTACTCCCCCTAATGATATGGCCGTAAAAAAGCCAAATACCAACGGGAATACAATAAAGTAAGCGAACGCCACACCACAGTAAAACAGCAATGAACTTGAAGCCAATAGCGGCATGATCAAGCGTTTTTCATGCTTGTATAAACCCGGAGCAACAAAAGCCCACACCTGATACAAAATAAACGGAACCGCGAGGAATATAGACGCGATCAAGGTTAATTTCAGCGGTGTGAAAAATGGCGATGCAACATCGGTTGCGATCATCGTCGCCCCTTCCGGTAGACGATCTACCAAAGGTGCTGATACGAATTCATAAATATCATTAGCAAAATAAATTAGCCCGACAAATATCACTAGCACCGCGACAATCGCACGTAGTAGGCGATTACGTAGTTCTAGAAGGTGGCTAATTAAAGGCTGTGTCTGCTCAGTCGAAGACATGTCAAACCTCTTAAACAGGAAGATCGAAAAGGAGCCGCGCGTGTATCTATCCAGTTGAATTGGTATCCACTTGAATAGTTATTTACTTGAATAGATATCTATTTAAACATCTAGCGAATCAAGTATCCGGCGACTCCTCCTTGCGAGACTATTCGGCTTTCTTATCTGACGGTGCTGAAGCTTCGCTGTTGACCTGAATGGTTTCAGATTCCACAGTTTCCATGACACTAGGTTTAGTCTCACTTGGCTTATCAGACTCAGGCTTAGCATACGGACGTTGAACCTCAGCAGCGGCCTGCTTGAGTTCATCGACTGACGCTTTAAGGTCTGGAGATAAATCTTCCATACCCATTTTTTCCGCCTTGCGTAGGTTTTCTTGCAGCTCTTGCACCTTAAGCTCATGAGAAAGTTCATCTTTCACACTGTTTGCCATGCTTTTCGCTTGTCCAACAAACTTGGAAATACTGCGAATCGCCACGGGCAAACGCTCAGGCCCTAAAACCACTAACCCAACGACAGATATTAATACCAGTTCCCAAAAACCGATATCAAACACGATTTACGCCTGCTCTTTGTCTTTCTTTGTTTCAGCAGTTGTTTCAGCGTGAGCTTCTGTCTTCTGCTGTTCAATATTCTTTGGTTCGAAGTCTGCATCTTTCTTATCTGCAGGCTTGTCTTCATCGCTCATCGCTTTTTTGAAGCCTTTAACCGCTGAACCTAAGTCACCACCCATACCGCGCAGTTTCTTTGTTCCGAATAGCAAAATTACAATTACAGCAATGATTAGAAGTTGCCAAATACTGATACCACCCATTGTCATTGTCCTCGGGTCTGTCTACACATAAAAATATTAAGAGAGTCTACTGTCTAACGACGGTAAGCTCGCCAACTAAGCAACCAAAATGTGACACCTGCGATGCCACAGCCCATAGATAGCTGCTCATAAGGGCTTGAAACTAATATTGCGGAGCATACGACTAAAGTGGCTCCAACGCCAAACAAAAACTTTCCAGTTGCTTGCTGACGCTTACTATCTCGGTAACCTTGATAAAGCTGATCCATTCTGTGGTTCATCGCTTTACCTTGGCGCAAGCTGTCATAAAGTAGCTCTGGCAGCTCTGGCAGTTTTTCTGCCCAGAATGGCGCACGCTCTTTTACTGCGTTGATCACAGCTTGCGGCCCCACCTGATTCATCATCCAGGTTTCAAGGAAAGGCTTGGCGGTTGCCCACAAATCAAGTTGCGGATACAACTGACGACCTAGGCCTTCGACATACAACAAGGTCTTCTGTAGAAGTACCAACTGAGGCTGAACCTCCATGTTGAAACGTCTTGCTGTATTAAATAAGTTTAGCAACACATGGCCAAATGAGATCTCGCCAAGTGGTTTTGCAAAGATTGGCTCACACACCATACGGATCGCGAACTCAAAATCATTGACGTTAGTGTCGTGTGGCACCCACCCCGAATCAACGTGTAGCTCAGCAACTTTACGGTAATCTCGATTGAAGAAAGCCAACAAGTTCTCTGCTAAATAGCGCTTATCTTCGCTCTTGAGCGTACCAACAATGCCACAATCCAAACCAATCCACTGAGGGTTATCTGGATTCTCTGGGTTAACAAATACGTTGCCCGGGTGCATGTCTGCATGGAAAAAGCTATCTCGGAATACTTGGGTGAAGAATACCGTCACACCGCGTTCCGCGAGCAATTTCATGTTGGTGCCGTTGGCTTCTAGCGTCTCAATATCGGAGACTTGAATACCATAGATTCGCTCTGACACCATCAGGGTTTCGCTGCTTAGATCAGGGATAACCTCTGGAACATACAGCTCTTCACTGCCTTCAAAATTACGTCGCAGTTGAATGGCATTGGCCGCCTCACGGCGCAGGTCGAGTTCATCAAGTAACGTTTTCTCGTACTCGTGAACCACTTCAACCGGTTTCAAACGACGTGCTTCAGGAAGCGACTTAGCGACTATACGCGCCATTCGGTGCATCAGTTTTAGATCTGCGTCAATCACCGGGCGAATATCAGGTCGAATTACCTTCAGAACAATCTCACGACCGCTCTCTTTAAGCTTTGCGGTATGCACCTGAGCGATAGAAGCAGAAGCCAGTGGCTCGATATCAAAGTCGGTAAACCAGTTGTCTAAACTGCCACCCAACGCCTTTTCCATATCTTGCTTCGCCAGTTGACCATCAAACGGCGCAACTTGGTCTTGCAACAACGCCAACTGATCGGCGATATGAGGAGGGAACAGATCACGACGTGTCGACATCATCTGTCCAAACTTGATCCACACTGGACCAAGTTCTTGCAGCGCAAGGCGCAAGCGATGACCCAACTCTTTATCTTGATGCTTGTTCTTAAGCCAAAACAGTGACTTTCGCGCCAACAAAGGAGCTTTAGTCAGTTGGTGTTCCGGCATCAACTCATCAAGGCCGTATTCCAACTGTACCTTGATAATATGATAAAGACGTTTCAGTTCTGCTGGGGTCATGCTTTCTCCAACAGAGCGTTCAACTTAGCTTCAAGACGAGCAGCGGAGCTTTTTACGTCATCAACTTGGTCGCAAAAGTGCGCAACTTCTAACGGTGCAGGTGCGATCTTCCACTCTTCAGTCAGAACTTGAGCAACATGATTTTGATGCTTAGTTGCCTGTTTTGCTACAAAGCCACCGACGTTTTTAACGCCTTGCACCAAGGTATGCGCAACCACATCACCCGTTACGCGCGATAACCACTCTTCCAAATCAGGCTTGCAGTCTGTCATCAGTTGAGCGAATTTCTGAGCCAGTTGAATATCACCTTCTAAGATCAGCTTATCTTGCTTGATCAGCTTGGTGATGTTCGATTGCTCACGCAGTTCAGGTAACACCGATAGGTTCAAAGATAGGTAGCAGTCAGGCTGCCCTTCGTATTCTGACAACACATCAATCTGTTGGCTGAAAACGAAAGTGAGTGTTTTATTCAACTCTTTCAAATTGACTTGAATGATCTGCCCCTTTAAACGAGACAAACGACGAACCAGTGCTGGATCATCGTTCACGAAAGTATTTAAAGAGGTTTCAATAACCGCGGTTACCAATGGATCAAATGGCATGACTGTCCTTACCTTTGAAAACGGATAAGCCTTAACCTATCCGTTCTATCTTTATTCTTATTGTTTAGCACGCTCAGCGAGCCTGCTACCAAGCTCGACTAGAACTTGTAACCGCGGTGCAGCGCAACAATGCCGCCCGTTAGGTTGAAGTATTTTGTATTTTCAAAGCCCGCTTCTTGCATCATGCCTTCCAAAGTCTCTTGATTTGGGTGCATACGAATAGATTCTGCAAGGTAACGGTAGCTGTCTGCATCGTTAGCAATCAACTCACCCATTTTTGGCAACAGGTGGAAAGAGTATGCGTCGTAAACCTTTGATAGTGGCTCAAGCACTGGCTTAGAAAACTCAAGAATCAACAGACGGCCACCCGGCTTAAGTACGCGGTACATAGAACGCAGCGCTTGGTCTTTATCGGTTACGTTACGCAGACAGAAGCTGATCGTAATGCAATCGAAGTAGTTATCTGGGAATGGCAACTCTTCAGCGTTCGCTTGTACGTAGTGTACGTTGCCAACAATGCCGCTATCACGCAGCTTATCACGGCCAACATTCAGCATTGAGTTGTTGATATCAGCAAGAACCACGTGGCCTTTTTCACCAACGATACGCGAGAATTTCGCAGTAAGGTCGCCAGTACCACCACCAAGATCTAGGATACGCTGACCAGGGCGAACGCCACTGCAATCAATCGTGAATCGCTTCCACAAGCGGTGAACACCACCCGACATTAAGTCATTCATGATGTCGTATTTAGCGGCTACAGAGTGAAATACCTCTGCTACTTTCGCGACTTTTTCGTCTTTCGCGACTGTTTCGAAACCAAAGTGTGTGGTTTCTGACTCTACTGCTGAATTTGTCTGCACGCTTGTGTCCATAATGCTGTTATCTACCATGGTAAGTTCTCATCGACAGCACGCTCCGTGTTTAGAGGCGCTGCGGCCGATTAGTTTACTTTATCCTCAGCGGGTTGTCTTTCTACTAAGGAGGCATTTTCTGAAAAAGCCTCATTTTGCGCCATTTCGGCCAAACCAATCGAGATCGGTTTCTTCACTTCAACACCCAATTGCTTGAAGCTTTCGGCCTGACGAATCACGTTGCCTCGCCCTGTGACTAGCTTATTCATCGCCCCTTGATAACTTTGGTTTGCTCTATCAAGTGAGCTGCCAAGGCCTTCCATATCATCAACAAACAGGCGCAGCTTGTCGTAAAGCTTGCTCGCACGTTCTGCGATAACCTGTGCGTTCTGGTTCTGTCTGTCGTTACGCCACAGGTTATCAATGGTACGCAGTGCCACCAGCAAAGTGGTTGGGCTGACCAAGATGATATTTTGCTCCATCGCGTCTTTCACCAAGCTAGGATCCGCCTGAATCGCCACTTGGAATGCTGGTTCAACCGGGATAAACATCAACACGTAATCCAGACTCTGTATGCCTTTGAGCTGATGATAATCTTTCTGGCTCAAGCCTTTGATGTGCGCTCGCAGTGACACCAAGTGATCGCGCAATGCAGCATCGCGTTGCTGATCGGTTTCGGCATTGAAATAGCGTTCAAATGCCACCAGCGCCATTTTTGAATCGACCACCACTTGCTTGTCTTGTGGCAGATGCACAATCACATCCGGTTGATAACGCTTGCCCGCATCGTTTTGCAGGTTCACTTGCGTTTGGTATTCGTGGCCTTCGCGCAGTCCTGATTCAGCAAGCACGCGAGCCAGCACCACCTCGCCCCAGTTACCTTGTTGTTTGTTGTCACCCTTTAGCGCTTGAGTCAGGTTCACCGCTTCACGCGTCATACTCTCATTAAGACGCTGCAGGTTTTTAAGCTCATGCACCAAAGTATGACGCTCTTTGGCTTCTTGGCTGAAGCTGTCGTTAACCTGCTTTTTAAAACCTTCTAGCTGTTCTCTCAAAGGTGACAACAAACCTTCTAGGCTCTGCTTGTTCTGCTGATCAACCTTGGCGGTTTTGGTTTCAAACAGTTGGTTCGCTAACAATTCAAACTGCTGCTTAAGTCGTGATTCAGCTTGCTCTAGCAACTGCAGCTTTTCGCTATTGGCGAGGTTTTCTTGGTCATGCCTTGCTTCTTGCTCGCGCAGCTCGGCTTCTAATTCAGACTTATGATCTTTAAGCACATTGATCTCATCAGCGTACTGCTGGCGCTCTTGCTTTACCGCCTCAAAGTAGCGCAGTTTTTCCATTGCAGCCATCACCTTACCGTGCGCCTGCTTGAGCTCGAATGCCGCTTTGTCTCGGTCATCATCTAACTCATCGAGCTCTTGTTGCGCCTCTGCGAGTGATGCTTTGAGCTGAGCTTGCTGAGATTCATGCAACAAACGATCGGACTCTAGCTGCTGCTCGAGCAATCGCTGCTGAAAAGAGAGCTTCTGTTTAACCCACCAACCCACGACGCCGCCACTGACGAGTGCGCCAGAAATTGCAGCAATAAGCGTTGCCTGATGTTCGATAATCCATTGCATGATAATGATTTAGCCTAATTGGAAATAACTCATTAAATGGTATTTTGATACTGGATAAATGTCCAGTTTGCCGTATTAAAATTCGACAGATAGACTAAGCGCTCCGTATTAAGTCCCACCCTATTAGAATGAGTTGCCATGAACGAACGTCGTGCCTTGGGCTTTGGCCTTTCCGCAGTACTGCTGTGGTCAACAGTTGCTACTGCTTTTAAGCTGACCCTTGCTGAGTTTTCACCGATTCAAATGCTGACCATTGCCAGCATAGTGTCATCGATGGCACTGATCGCCATCTGCGCCTTTCAAGGCAAGCTTTCTCAGCTGAGTACTACGTTCCTTTCAAACCCTTGGTATTACCTACTGCTCGGCTTGGTCAATCCACTGGCCTACTACCTGATTCTATTCAAAGCATACGACCTATTGCCAGCATCTCAAGCGCAGGCCATCAACTACAGTTGGGCAATTACGCTAACCTTGATGGCGGCGGTTTTTCTCGGACAAAAGATTCGTAAGCAAGATTGGATTGCTTGTACCTTCAGTTATGCGGGTGTGGTGGTCATTGCCACCAAAGGCGATGTGCTAGGAATGCAGTTCGATAGTCCACTTGGTGTGGCTCTGGCGCTACTTTCAACCTTGCTTTGGGCGGGATACTGGATTCTAAACACCAAAAACAAGGCTGACCCTGTGATTGGCGTATTGCTTGGTTTCTTAGTGGCATTGCCCTTCGCGATCGGTTTAACCATTTACGAAGGCGAGAGCTTTAGCCAAATCACAGCAAAAGGTTGGATGGCTGTGACTTACGTAGGCCTGTTTGAGATGGGCATTACCTTTGTCTTATGGCTATCAGCACTGAAGCTGACCAACAACACAGCGCGTATCAGCAATCTGATTTTTGCGTCACCGTTTATCTCGTTGATGCTACTTTCCACTATTATCGGCGAAGAGATTCACCCAGCGACCCTGTTTGGCTTGGTACTGATCATTGCTGGCTTAGTGATTCAACAGATCAAGTTTTCAAAAAACAAACCGGCGTAAATAAGAGCTAAAAGATTCAATTGAGCACGAAAAGCTATCGATAAAGTCGAATCTAGAGCTAGAGCACAATGTTAGATACAAAAATGGCGAGTCCTATGACTCGCC
>NZ_JBFRTR010000163.1:0-14281 GCF_041474215.1 Vibrio sp. 10N.222.52.C12 | reverse complement strand
GTGTTGTAGCTAAAATCTTCGCTTAATAGCATTTAGATTTTTGCACTCTCTTCATTAGAAGAGCACGCATCTGAAAAGGGGAGCTTCGGCTTCCCTTTTGTTTTCTCAAAAGAAATATTACCTTCCATCTATCTTCTTCCCTCTCGATACAAAACCAACTTCCAATAAATTGCGATTATTTTTCCAACACTACTTGCATACTAAAGTGTGATCTGTATAATGCATCGCACTGGCTAACGCTGGTTGTGAACCAATGAGCACTGAGGAGTAGGTCTTACCTAGTAATGTATACTCAGCTTATGTTCGCGGTTAATAAAAATAGTAAACTTCTTGTTTACTTCAAAAGTTAACTGACAATGCGTCCTAATTTTGGGTGCTACGGTTTCACATAAATCAATCGGCATTCTCTCGTTTTATCGAGTTTGAGTGGCGATATTGTTTGTGTAATTTTTAATAATTGGAGCTCTGTCTCATGCAGAACCAACGTATTCGTATCCGCCTTAAAGCGTTTGATTACAAGCTAATCGATGCTTCAACTGCGGAAATCGTTGAAACAGCAAAACGTACTGGCGCACAGGTTCGTGGTCCTATTCCACTTCCTACTCGTAAAGAGCGTTTCACTGTTCTTACCTCTCCACACGTCAACAAAGATGCACGTGATCAGTACGAAATCCGTACTCACAAGCGTTTGATCGACATCGTTGAGCCAACAGATAAAACTGTTGATGCTCTAATGCGTCTTGATCTTGCAGCTGGCGTTGATGTTCAAATCAGCCTAGGTTAAGGGAGATAAGAATAATGATTGGTCTAGTCGGACGTAAAGTGGGTATGACCCGCGTATTTACTGAAGAAGGCGTTTCTATCCCAGTAACTGTTGTTGAGGTTGAAGCGAACCGTATTTCTCAAGTTAAAACTCTTGAGACAGACGGCTACGCAGCAATCCAAGTAACTACTGGTGCTAAGAAAGCTAACCGTGTAACTAAACCTGAAGCTGGTCACTTCGCGAAAGCGGGTGTAGAAGCAGGTCGCGGTCTTTGGGAATTCCGTTTAGAAAACGGCGAAGAGTTTGAAGTTGGCGCTGAGCTAAACGTAGAACTTTTCAACGAAATTAAAAAAGTAGACGTTACTGGTACATCTAAAGGTAAAGGCTTCCAAGGCGCTATCAAGCGTTGGAACTTCTCTACTCAAGATATGACTCACGGTAACTCTTTGTCTCACCGCGCACCGGGTTCAATTGGCCAATGTCAAACTCCAGGCCGCGTGTTTAAAGGCAAGAAAATGGCAGGTCACATGGGTGCTGAGCGTGTAACGACTCAAAACCTAGAGATCGTACGTGTTGACGCTGAGCGCAATCTACTCCTTATTAAAGGTGCAGTACCGGGCTCAACAGGCGGAAACGTGATCGTAAAACCTGCTGTTAAAGCATAACGTCTAGGAGTAAGTAATGGAATTGATGGTTAAAGGTGCTGATGCACTAACTGTTTCCGAGACTACTTTCGGACGTGACTTCAACGAAGCTCTTGTACACCAAGTAGTTGTTGCATATGCAGCAGGTGCTCGTCAAGGTACTCGTGCTCAAAAGACTCGTTCTGAAGTATCTGGCGGTGGCGCTAAGCCATGGCGTCAAAAAGGTACTGGCCGCGCACGTGCTGGTACAATTCGTAGCCCAATCTGGCGTACAGGTGGTGTTACTTTTGCTGCGAAACCACAAGATCACAGCCAAAAAGTAAACAAAAAAATGTACCGCGGTGCTATGAAGAGCATTCTTTCTGAGCTAGTTCGTCAAGAGCGTTTAATCGTTGTTGATAACTTCTCTGTAGAAGCACCAAAAACAAAAGAACTTGTAGCTAAGCTTAAAGAGCTTGAGCTAAGCGACGTTCTGATTGTGACTGGCGAAGTAGATGAAAATCTATTCTTAGCTGCTCGTAACCTATACAAAGTAGATGCACGTGATGTTGCTGGTGTTGATCCAGTATCACTAATCGCTTTCGACAAGGTTCTAATGACTGCTGACGCAGTTAAGCAAGTTGAGGAGATGCTAGCATGATCACTGAAGAGCGTATCTTAAAAGTTCTACGTGCTCCGCACATCTCTGAAAAAGCAACTATGGCAGCTGAGAAAGCGAACACTATCGTTTTCAAAGTAGCTAAAGATGCAACTAAGAAAGAGATCAAAGCAGCTGTAGAAAAGCTATTTGAAGTTGAAGTTAAGTCTGTAAATACTCTTGTATTAAAGGGTAAGACCAAACGTCAAGGTATGCGTGAAGGCCGTCGTTCAGACGTTAAGAAAGCCTACGTTACTTTGAAAGAAGGTCAAGATCTTGACTTCGTTGGCGGCGCGGAATAACAGGAGTAGTAAAAATGGCTATTGTTAAATGTAAGCCGACTTCCCCTGGTCGTCGTCACGTCGTTAAAGTTGTTAACGCTGACCTACACAAGGGTAAGCCATACGCACCACTTCTAGAGAAAAACTCTAAGAACGGTGGTCGTAACAACAACGGTCGTATTACAGTACGTCACATCGGTGGTGGTCATAAGCACCATTACCGTGTAATTGACTTCAAACGTACTAAAGATGGCATCCCAGCGAAAGTTGAGCGTCTAGAATACGATCCAAACCGTAGTGCTAACATCGCTCTAGTTCTGTACGCAGACGGTGAGCGTCGTTACATCATTGCACCTAAAGGTGTTAACGCAGGCGACCAGATTCAATCTGGCGTAGATGCTGCAATCAAAGCAGGTAACACTCTGCCGATGCGCAACATCCCAGTAGGTTCTACTGTACACTGTGTTGAACTTAAGCCTGGTAAAGGTGCTCAACTAGCTCGTTCGGCTGGTGCTTATGCTCAAATCATCGCTCGCGATGGTGCATACGTAACTATCCGTCTACGTTCTGGTGAGATGCGCAAAGTTCTTTCTGAAGGTCGTGCAACGATCGGTGAAGTTGGTAACTCTGAGCATATGCTACGTGAACTTGGTAAAGCTGGTGCTTCACGCTGGCGCGGCGTACGTCCAACCGTACGTGGTGTAGTAATGAACCCGGTGGATCACCCACATGGTGGTGGTGAAGGCCGCACATCTGGTGGTCGTCACCCAGTTTCTCCTTGGGGCGTTCCTACTAAGGGCTTCAAGACTCGTAAGAACAAGCGCACTGACAAGTACATCGTACGTCGTCGCACTAAATAATTTATAAAGAGGAATCGCCATGCCACGTTCTCTCAAGAAAGGTCCTTTTATTGACCTACACTTGCTGAAGAAGGTAGAGAAAGCGGTGGAAAGCGGAGACAAAAAGCCTATTAAGACTTGGTCCCGTCGCTCAATGATCATCCCAACAATGATTGGTTTGACCATCGCTGTCCATAATGGTCGTCAGCACGTTCCAGTTTTCGTTACCGAAGAAATGATCGGTCACAAACTGGGCGAATTTGCACCAACTCGTACTTATCGCGGTCATGCTGCAGATAAGAAAGCTAAGAAGAAATAAGGAGTAGATGATGGAAGCTTTAGCTAAACATAACTTTGCTCGTATTTCTCCACAGAAAGCTCGCTTAGTTGCAGACCAAATTCGCGGTAAGTCGGTAGACCAAGCTCTAGAAATTCTAACTTTCAGCAACAAAAAAGCTGCTGTATTAGTTAAGAAGGTTCTTGAGTCAGCTATCGCTAACGCGGAACATAACGAAGGTGCAGATATCGACGATCTAAATGTCGCTAAAATCTTCGTAGATGAGGGCCCTATCATGAAGCGTATTATGCCTCGTGCTAAAGGTCGTGCGGATCGTATCTTGAAGCGTTCAAGCCACATCACTATTGTTGTAGCAGATCGCTAAAGACTAGGAGAGTAAGCAATGGGTCAGAAAGTACATCCTAATGGTATTCGTCTTGGCATCGTTAAGCCTTGGAATGCTACATGGTTTGCTAATACCAACGAATTCGCTGACAACCTAGACGGCGACTTCAAGGTACGTCAGTTCCTTACAAAGGAACTACAAAAAGCATCATTATCTCGTATCGTTATCGAGCGTCCAGCTAAGAGCATCCGTGTGACTATTCACACTGCTCGCCCTGGCGTTGTTATCGGTAAGAAAGGTGAAGACGTAGAGAAGCTACGCGCAGCTGTAGCTAAAATCGCAGGTGTACCAGCGCAAATTAACATCGCTGAAGTACGTAAGCCTGAGCTAGATGGTCAGCTTGTAGCTGATAGCATCGCGTCTCAACTAGAGCGTCGTGTTATGTTCCGTCGTGCAATGAAGCGTGCGGTACAAAATGCTATGCGTCTAGGCGCTAAAGGCATCAAAGTACAAGTAGGCGGCCGTCTTGGCGGTGCTGAAATCGCACGTTCAGAGTGGTACCGTGAAGGCCGTGTGCCTCTACACACTCTACGTGCAGACATTGATTACGCAACTTCTTCGGCTCACACTCAATACGGTGTGATCGGCATTAAAGTTTGGATCTTCAAAGGTGAGATTCTAGGCGGTATGCCAGCTGCTAACGCAGTAGAGCCAAAAGGCGATAAGCCTAAGAAGCAGCGTAAAGGCCGTAAGTAAGGAGTCGAACGATGCTACAACCAAAACGTACTAAGTTCCGCAAGGTTATGACTGGTCGTAACCGTGGTCTAGCTAAAGGTACTGAAGTAAGCTTCGGCGAATTCGGTCTTAAAGCTGTTGGCCGTGGTCGTCTGACTGCACGTCAAATCGAAGCGGCACGTCGTGCTATGACACGTCACATTAAGCGTCAAGGTCAAATCTGGATCCGTGTTTTCCCAGACAAACCGATTACTGAAAAGCCTCTTGAAGTTCGTCAAGGTAAAGGTAAAGGTTCAGTTGCGTACTGGGTTGCTCAAATCCAACCAGGCAAAGTTATGTACGAGATGAATGGCGTACCTGAAGAGTTGGCACGTGAAGCGTTCCGCCTAGCGGCACGTAAACTGCCTGTTAAAACTACTTTTGTAACTAAGCAGGTGATGTGATGAAAGCACAAGATCTACGCGAAAAGAACGTTGAAGAGCTTAACGCTGAGCTATTGAATTTGCTACGTGAACAGTTCAACTTGCGCATGCAAGCTGCAACTGGTCAACTTCAGCAAACTCATACTCTAAAAGCTGTACGCCGTGACATCGCACGTGTGAAAACTGTTTTGACTGAAAAGGCAGGCGCATAATGAGCGAAACTAACCGCATCCAGCAAGGCCGTGTAGTAAGTGACAAGATGGACAAGTCTATCGTTGTTGCTATTGAACGTACTGTAAAACACCCGATTTACGGCAAGTTCATCAAACGCACGACTAAAGTACACGCACACGACGAAGACAACACTTGTGGCCTAGGCGACAAAGTTGAAATCGCTGAGTGTCGTCCTCTGTCTAAGACTAAGTCTTGGACATTGGTTAAAGTTCTAGAAAAAGCGAAGATTTAATCTTTGTAATTCTATAACTTATAAGCGGCTCCAAATTATTTTTTGGAGCCGCTTGTTTTTTGTCTACCCAATTTAAAAAAAGGGTGGTACAATTCGCGTCCCTTTTAAAGAGGCAGCCCGACCCGAGAGGGTCTAGTTTTAATATTTAGCGGAGCACTAACAATGATCCAGATGCAAAGTACACTTGACGCAGCAGATAACTCTGGCGCGCGCAAGGTAATGTGTATTAAGGTTCTGGGTGGCTCTCACCGCCGTTATGCACATATCGGTGACGTCATCAAGGTTACAGTGAAGGAAGCGATTCCTCGCGGTAAAGTAAAGAAAGGTGATGTTCTGAAGGCGGTAGTAGTGCGCACCCGTAAAGGCGTTCGTCGCCCAGACGGTTCTGTCATTCGCTTCGACAGTAATGCTTGTGTATTGTTAAATGACACTACTGAGCAACCAGTCGGCACACGTATCTTTGGTCCTGTGACTCGTGAACTTCGTAACGCGAAATTCATGAAGATTGTATCACTAGCACCTGAAGTTCTGTAAGGAGCGGCAATATGGCAGCTAAAATCCGTCGTAATGACGAAGTAATCATTCTTGCTGGTAAAGATAAAGGCAAGAAAGGTAAAGTAACTAAGGTTCTGACAACTGGTAAAGTTATCGTTGAAGGCATCAACCTTGTTAAGAAACACCAAAAGCCGGTTCCGGCTCTAGGTCAACAAGGTGGCATCGTTGAACAAGAAGCAGCTATTGATGCTTCTAACGTTGCTGTTTTTAACGCGGCTACTGGTAAAGCAGACCGTATCGGTTTCCGTATCGAAGATGGCAAGAAAGTTCGTTTCTTCAAATCTAACGGCGAAACTGTTTCTAACTAATTAGAAGTAATTTGGAGTTCTACTATGGCGAAACTGCATGATTACTACAAGTCGTCTGTAGTCGCTGAGCTTACCAAAGAGTTCAGCTACACAAGCGTCATGCAAGTCCCTAGGATTGAGAAAATCACCCTAAATATGGGCGTTGGTGAAGCAATCAACGATAAGAAACTGCTAGAAAACGCAGCAGCTGATATGGCAACGATCTCTGGTCAAAAGCCACTTATCACTAAAGCGCGTAAATCTGTAGCTGGTTTCAAAATTCGTGAAGGCTACCCAATTGGTTGTAAAGTAACCTTGCGTGGTGAGCGCATGTGGGAATTTTTAGAGCGTTTAATCTCTATCGCACTTCCACGTGTACGTGATTTCCGTGGTGTTAGCGCTAAGTCTTTTGACGGTCGCGGTAACTACAGCATGGGCGTTCGCGAGCAAATCATCTTTCCGGAAATCGACTACGATAAAGTCGATCGTGTCCGCGGTCTTGATATCACTATCACGACTTCTGCGGGTTCCGATGAGGAAGGCCGAGCTCTGCTGGCTGCCTTTAACTTCCCATTCCGTAAGTAAGGGTAGGGTTACTGTTATGGCTAAACAATCAATGAAAGCACGTGAAGCTAAACGTGCAAAACTAGTAGCTAAGTTCGCTGAAAAGCGTTCTGCGCTAAAAGTTATCATTAGCGATGTAAACGCATCTGAAGAAGATCGTTGGAATGCGGTTCTTAAACTGCAATCTCTTCCACGTGATTCAAGTGCATCACGTCAGCGCAACCGTTGCAACCAAACTGGTCGTCCACACGGTTACCTACGTAAATTCGGTCTAAGCCGCATTAAGGTTCGTGAAGCTTGCATGAAAGGCGAGATTCCGGGTCTTCGTAAGGCTAGCTGGTAATTGCCACTTAATCATTTGGAGTAAATCTTATGAGCATGCAAGATCCGATTTCGGATATGCTGACCCGAGTTCGTAACGGTCAGGCAGCAAACAAAGTTGCTGTAAAAATGCCTTCTTCAAAGCTTAAAGTTGCAATTGCTGCATTACTTAAAGCTGAAGGTTACATCGTAGACTTCGCTGTTAACAGCGAAGCAAAACCTGAGCTAGAAGTTACTCTTAAGTACTTCCAAGCTAAACCTGTAATCGAGCAAATCAAGCGTGTATCACGTCCTGGTCTAAGAGTTTATAAAAATAAAGACTCTTTACCTACAGTGATGGGTGGTCTTGGTATTGCAGTTGTTTCTACTTCCAAGGGTCTGATGTCTGACCGTGCTGCTCGTAAAGCAGGTCTTGGCGGTGAAATCATCTGTTACGTAGCTTAAGGAGTAGATTATGTCTCGTGTTGCTAAAGCACCTGTCGCTATTCCAGCTGGCGTAGAGGTGAAACTAAACGGCCAAGAAGTTACTGTAAAAGGTAGCAAAGGTGAGCTTACTCGCGTTCTTAACAGCGCCGTAGTTATTGCACAGGAAGAAACCAACCTAACTTTCGGTCCGAAAGAAGGTGTTACTAACGCATGGGCACAAGCTGGTACAGCTCGCGCTCTAGTTAATAACATGGTTGTGGGTGTTACTGAGGGCTTCACTAAGAAGCTAACTCTTAAGGGTGTTGGTTACCGTGCTGCTATGAAAGGCAACTCTGTAGCTCTAACTCTTGGTTTTTCTCACCCAGTAGAGCACGCTCTACCTGAAGGTATTAAAGCTGAGTGCCCTAGCCAAACTGAGATCATCATTACTGGTTGCGATAAGCAAGTAGTAGGTCAAGTTGCGGCTGACATTCGTTCTTACCGTGCTCCTGAGCCTTACAAAGGCAAAGGTGTTCGTTACGCAGATGAAAATGTGCGTACTAAAGAAGCTAAGAAGAAGTAAGGTATCACTATGGATAAGAAAGCATCTCGCATCCGTCGTGCTACACGTGCACGTCGTAAGATTGCAGAACTTGGTGCAACTCGCCTGGTAGTACACCGTACTCCTCGCCATGTTTACGCACAAGTTATCGCGGCAAACGGCTCTGAGGTTATCGCAGCTGCTTCTACTGTAGAAAAAGCGATCCGTGAGCAAGTTAAGAACACTGGTAACGTTGATGCAGCTAAAGCAGTTGGTAAAGCTGTTGCTGAGCGCGCTCTTGAAAAAGGCGTAGCTTCAGTTGCATTTGATCGTTCTGGTTTCCAATACCACGGTCGAGTAGCGGCGCTAGCAGAATCTGCTCGCGAAGCTGGTCTGAAATTCTAAGGTAGGGTTGGAAGATGGCTAAAGAACAACAACAAGCTAATGATTTGCAAGAAAAGCTGATCGCAGTTAACCGTGTATCTAAGACGGTTAAAGGTGGTCGAATCATGAGCTTTACTGCACTAACAGTAGTTGGTGACGGTAACGGTCGCGTAGGTTTCGGTTACGGCAAAGCTCGTGAAGTACCTGCTGCGATTCAAAAAGCAATGGAAAAAGCGCGCCGTAACATGGTTACAGTATCGCTTAACGAAGGCACTCTTCACCACCCGGTGAAAGGTCGTCATTCGGGCTCTAAAGTTTACATGCAGCCAGCTGCAGAAGGTACAGGTGTTATTGCCGGTGGTGCAATGCGTGCTGTACTTGAAGTTGCGGGCGTACATAACGTACTTTCTAAAGCATACGGTTCAACGAACCCGATCAACATCGTTCGTGCAACGATTGGTGCTCTAGTAGACGTTAAGTCACCAGAAATGGTTGCTGCTAAACGTGGTCTAACTGTTGAATCTATTTCGGAGTAAGCACACGATGGCAACTATTAAAGTAACTCAAACTAAAAGCTCAATTGGTCGCCTACCTAAGCACAAAGCGTGTCTTAAAGGTCTAGGTCTTCGTCGCATCAACCATACAGTAGAACTTGAAGATACACCGTGCGTACGCGGTATGATCAACAAGGTTTACTACATGGTTAAGATTGAGGAGTAATCAGAATGCGTTTGAATACTCTATCACCGGCTGCTGGCTCTAAACCTTCTAAGAAGCGTGTAGGTCGTGGTATCGGTTCTGGCCTTGGTAAAACAGGTGGCCGCGGTCACAAAGGTCAAAAGTCACGTTCTGGCGGCTCTGTTCGTCCAGGTTTTGAAGGCGGTCAAATGCCTCTAAAACAACGTCTACCTAAATTCGGTTTCACTTCTCGTAAGAGCCTAGTGTCTGCTGAAGTTCGTCTAGCTGAGCTAGCGAAAGTAACAGGTGACGTAGTTGATCTTAACAGCCTTAAAGCTGCTAACGTTATCACTAAGAACATCGAGTTTGTTAAGATCGTTCTTTCTGGTGACCTAAGCAAAGCTGTGACTGTTAAAGGTCTACGCGTGACTAAAGGCGCTAAAGCTGCAATCGAAGCTGCAGGCGGTAAAATCGAGGAATAATCTCGAGGAACGAGGTACAGATGGCTAAGAAACCAGGACAAGATTTTCGTAGTGCTCAGAGCGGCTTAAGTGAACTAAAGTCGCGCTTATTATTCGTAATTGGTGCACTTTTAGTATTCCGAGCCGGCTCTTTTGTGCCGATCCCTGGTATTGACGCAGCTGTACTTGCCGATTTGTTCGATCAGCAAAAAGGTACCATCGTAGAAATGTTTAACATGTTCTCCGGTGGTGCTCTTGAGCGTGCATCTATATTAGCATTGGGTATCATGCCGTACATTTCGGCATCGATCGTAGTCCAATTGCTAACTGTAGTTCATCCAGCGTTAGCGGAACTCAAGAAAGAGGGTGAAGCAGGCCGTCGTAAGATAAGCCAATATACACGCTACGGCACGCTTGTACTTGCAACATTCCAAGCTATTGGTATCGCAACAGGCTTACCAAACATGGTCGACAATCTGGTTGTTATCAACCAAACCATGTTTACGCTTATTGCTACCGTGAGTTTAGTAACTGGTACCATGTTCTTAATGTGGTTAGGTGAACAAATCACTGAGCGAGGAATCGGTAATGGTATTTCCATTCTGATTTTTGCAGGTATTGTTGCTGGATTGCCTTCTGCAATCGGTCAAACAATCGAGCAAGCGCGTCAAGGTGAATTGCATGTGCTTCTTCTGCTGTTGATTGCTGTATTGTCTTTTGCTGTTATTTACTTCGTAGTTTTCATGGAACGTGGTCAACGTCGTATCGTCGTTAACTATGCGAAACGTCAACAAGGTCGTAAAGTTTTTGCAGCACAAAGCTCTCACTTGCCTCTTAAGATTAATATGGCAGGTGTTATTCCAGCGATTTTCGCATCAAGTATTATTTTGTTCCCAGGAACATTAGCGCAGTGGTTTGGTCAAAATGGTGAAAGCAGCGCGTTCGGTTGGTTAACTGACGTGTCATTAGCTCTTAGCCCAGGTCAACCTTTGTATGTAATGCTTTATGCAGCAGCTATAATCTTCTTCTGTTTCTTCTATACAGCGTTGGTGTTTAACCCACGTGAAACAGCTGATAACTTGAAGAAGTCTGGTGCATTCGTACCCGGTATCCGCCCAGGTGAGCAGACAGCGAAATATATCGATAAAGTGATGACTAGACTAACCCTTGCGGGCGCTCTATACATTACTTTTATATGTCTGATTCCTGAGTTCATGATGGTCGCGTGGAACGTTCGTTTCTACTTTGGCGGCACATCACTACTAATCGTAGTGGTAGTTATCATGGATTTCATGGCACAGGTACAGACTCATCTGATGTCACAACAGTATGATTCTGTGTTAAAGAAAGCGAATCTGAAGGGTTACGGCCGTTAATTCGGTGGTAACAATTTCGATTCCATTTACGGAGTTTAGCAATGAAAGTTCGTGCTTCCGTTAAAAAAATCTGCCGTAACTGTAAAGTTATCAAGCGTAACGGTGTCGTTCGCGTGATTTGCAGTGAGCCAAAGCATAAGCAACGCCAAGGCTAATTAGCAGAAATTTTTACTTGAAATACAAGGTAGAGTCGAGTATATTCCTCGGCCTACCTTTTGCGTGCAAAAGAAGTAGTATGCCGCAGCGTATCCATAACGGGCTTTGCTGCGGATAATTCTTTTATGAACCCCTTAGGAGTGAATAATGGCCCGTATAGCCGGCATTAACATTCCTGATCATAAGCATTCTGTAATTGCACTTACTGCAATCTACGGTATCGGTAAAACTCGCTCTCAAGCTATTCTAGCTGAAGTGGGTATTGCTGAAGATGCTAAGATCAGTGAACTAACTGAAGAGCAGATCGATCAACTGCGTGATGGTGTAGCTAAGTACACTGTAGAAGGTGATCTACGTCGTGAAGTATCGATGAACATCAAGCGTCTTATGGACCTTGGCTGTTACCGCGGTCTTCGTCATCGTCGCAGTCTACCACTACGTGGACAGCGTACTAAAACCAACGCTCGCACCCGTAAGGGTCCGCGCAAGCCGATCAAGAAATAGTCGGATAAGGTAGAGTACAATGGCAAAACAACCAACTCGCGCGCGTAAGCGCGTACGCAAGCAAGTAGCTGATGGCGTAGCGCACATTCATGCTTCTTTCAACAACACAATCGTAACTATCACTGACCGTCAAGGCAACGCTCTTGCATGGGCTACAGCAGGTGGTTCAGGTTTCCGTGGTTCTCGTAAATCTACTCCGTTCGCAGCACAAGTTGCAGCTGAGCGTTGTGGTGAAATGGCTAAAGAATATGGCCTAAAGAACTTGGAAGTTATGGTTAAGGGTCCAGGTCCAGGTCGCGAATCTACTGTTCGTGCACTGAACGCTGCTGGTTTCCGTATCACTAACATTGTTGATGCGACACCAATCCCTCATAACGGTTGTCGTCCACCTAAGAAACGTCGCGTTTAAGTTTCGTTTCTAGGAATATTGGAGAAAGATCATGGCAAGATATTTGGGTCCTAAGCTTAAGCTTAGCCGTCGCGAAGGTACTGACTTATTCCTTAAGTCTGGTGTCCGTGCGATCGATACCAAGTGTAAAATTGATAACGCACCAGGTGTACACGGCGCTCGTCGCGGTCGTCTATCTGAGTATGGCGTTCAGCTTCGTGAGAAGCAAAAAGTTCGTCGTATCTACGGCGTTCTAGAAAAACAATTCCGCAACTACTACAAAGAAGCTGCACGTCTTAAAGGCAACACAGGTGCAAACCTGCTTCAGCTTCTTGAAGGTCGTCTTGATAACGTAGTTTACCGTATGGGCTTTGGCGCTACTCGTGCTGAATCTCGTCAACTAGTTAGCCACAAGTCTATTCTAGTTAACGGTAAAGTTGTAAACGTTCCTTCTTTCAAAGTAGCGGCAAACGACGTTGTTTCTATCCGCGAGAAAGCTAAACAGCAATCTCGTATTAAAGCGGCTCTAGAAGTTGCTGAACAACGTGAAAAGCCAACTTGGATTGAAGTAGATGCTGGCAAAATGGAAGGTACATTCAAGCGTATGCCTGAGCGTTCTGACCTATCAGCTGACATCAATGAACACTTGATCGTCGAACTTTACTCTAAGTAAGGTTAAAAAAAGAGAGGACACAATGCAGGGTTCTGTAACAGAATTTCTTAAGCCGCGTCTTGTTGACATTGAACAGATCAATACGACACACGCGAAAGTAACTCTTGAGCCATTAGAGCGCGGTTTCGGCCACACTCTAGGTAATGCTCTTCGCCGCATTCTTCTATCTTCTATGCCGGGTTGTGCCGTAACAGAAGTTGAAATTGAAGGTGTGCTACACGAATACAGCACTAAAGAAGGCGTTCAGGAAGATATCCTGGAAATCCTTCTAAACCTTAAAGGTTTGGCTGTACGCGTTGCTGAAGGCAAAGATGAAGTGTTTATTACACTGAACAAATCAGGCTCAGGCCCTGTTGTTGCAGGTGACATCACCCACGATGGTGATGTAGAGATCGCTAACCCTGAGCACGTAATTTGTCACCTAACGGATGACAACGCTGAGATCGCTATGCGTATCAAAGTAGAACGTGGTCGTGGTTACGTTCCAGCTTCAGCTCGTATCCATACTGAAGAAGATGAGCGTCCTATCGGTCGTCTACTAGTTGACGCTACTTACAGCCCGGTTGATAAAATCGCTTACGCTGTAGAAGCGGCACGTGTAGAACAACGTACTGATTTAGACAAGCTTGTTATCGATATGGAAACGAACGGTACTCTAGAACCTGAGGAAGCAATCCGTCGTGCAGCTACTATTTTAGCTGAACAATTGGATGCGTTCGTAGATCTTCGTGATGTACGTGTACCTGAGGAGAAGGAAGAGAAGCCAGAATTCGATCCTATCCTACTACGTCCTGTAGACGATCTTGAACTAACAGTTCGCTCTGCTAACTGTTTGAAAGCAGAAGCGATTCACTACATCGGTGATCTTGTACAGCGCACTGAGGTTGAGCTACTTAAAACGCCAAACCTTGGTAAGAAATCTCTTACAGAGATTAAAGATGTGCTTGCTTCACGTGGTCTTTCTCTAGGCATGCGTCTAGAAAACTGGCCACCAGCGTCAATCGCTGAAGATTAATCGAAAAGTTAGAAGGATTAGGTCATGCGCCATCGTAAAAGTGGTCGTCAACTCAACCGCAACAGCAGTCATCGCAAAGCGATGTTCAGCAACATGGCTAGCTCTCTTGTTCGTCACGAAGTTATTAAAACTACCGTGCCTAAAGCAAAAGAACTACGTCGCGTAATTGAGCCATTGATTACCCTAGCTAAGACAGACAGTGTTGCTAACCGTCGTCTTGCATTTGCTCGCACTCGTGATAACGAAGTTGTGGCAAAACTATTTAATGAACTAGGCCCGCGTTTCGCGGCTCGCCAAGGTGGTTACACTCGCATTCTTAAATGTGGTTTCCGTACTGGTGATAAAGCTCCAATGGCTTACATTGAGCTTGTAGACCGCCCAGCTGCTGAAGAAGCTGCTGAGTAATCTATACTAGATTCTTAATACAAAAGCCGAGCATTAGCTCGGCTTTTTTGTGTCTGTAGAACAAGGAAAAGATAATAGAAATTGCACCATGATGTTTGGCACTTTTTGCTTGTCTTATCTGCTCCAATTTTCAAAAATGTCTCGTATCTCGTATCTCG
>NZ_JBFRTR010000162.1:0-9644 GCF_041474215.1 Vibrio sp. 10N.222.52.C12 | reverse complement strand
ATATAGAGATCTGCTTAATATCTTCTTGTAATTTTTATTTATATAGTTTAGAGATGATATAGAAACTATATGATGGGGAGCCAAGACTTTTACAGACAAATCTTTGTTTGTAGAGTTGGTAATCCATGGGTGAGAATGAATTGAATTTCCAAACATTTCACAAATAGGAGCCCAGTTTTCACTAAACGACCTAAATCCCACAGCCTTTTTAGGATGTCGACTAAGATTACTTATCGTCAGTTTATTCCATTTACCCATAATATTTATGCCTTTATTAATTTATGTCCGATACACTGTGTTTTAAGTTTTCCTATTTCCTTATTACATATTTTACATCGGCCAGAGTTTTTATCTTTTTCTTCATTCGCCTTTGCAGAGTTCTTTCCTGACTGAGCAGACTCACCTGTGTTGTGTTTTACTTTTGCTGGATAGGTTTTCTCGCCCTTATCTAAGATTCGAGCAAAAAGTTTTTCAAACTCGCCCATCGCTTCTTTTAATTTGTCTGGCACCATCTTATCGATGATTTTCACTTCGTCGACCAATTTTAAGAAGTATTCTGCTAGTTCATCCGCACCCATTCTGTTGGCGTATGAAGCCAACTCGGTGGCCACTTCAATACAGGGTTTTAGAACATCCGATACAATGTTGCTAGCCTGTTTGGCGTAATCAACCCATTTTAGGGTACGTAAGAACTTTTCCGGGTCACCTTTACCCATCCCACGCAGTACCGCAAGTAATGTGTCTTTTGATGTACCCTTCCCGCCTTTCAAAGCGACTTTACATGTACCTTTAACTGCACTACCAAACGTTGGAATACAGCCAATCAAAGTCAAAGACAGTGCCAACCAATTTTCTGGCTTATCTCGTTCTTCTTCACTTAATAGTGTCATGATATTTGCTGAAAGGTCTCGTACATCTGCTGCTTGGTCTACGACGGGGATCATTGTCAGCGCTGTGTTTGCAATGATTTGCTCTACCGATGCATCATCATTAAAGTCACCTAAAATTACCCCCCAGATCCAGCTGGCAGCGCCAGACATTCTCTTCCAAGAATTTTCCCAGAAACCAACCTCACCTCGTTTGGCTTCTTCAATAATTAATTGGGCATTCGCATTTGGGTTGAAATTAGGGTTGGTTTTAGTTGGGATGTTTGGCATGAATTCGCGACTATCTTCACCATAGTCAATGTTAAATTCACCAGGTGCAACCCCACTCACCGAAGCTTTGCCTACATTATCTAATGTACCTTCAAAGGAAGCGCCGGTTTGATCAATCAGTTTATATGTAGCCCCTTGAACAGGCTCTCCATCAGAATAAGAAAGAAACAGGTCTACCGTATACGTCCCTTCCTGATCTTCCGTCACAGAAACCGAAGGGTTTTGCGCGCCGCCTAAACACATGGTGTTGGCTTTGTTCATAGTCATCTGGTCAGAAAGGCGGCATACACCGATACCTTCGAACTTAACGGTAGGAGAAGCTGATATGAATTCGGCCTCGGCTTCAATAGTGCCTGAGGCTACGCCCTTTTTATCACCACCTGCATCGCCAGTACTGGCGCTGAATTTACTGCCTTTAATAGCAATGCTGTTACCGCCATCCATAGAGACGGTCGTGGTGCCGCCTACTAAATCGGCGGACTTTGCATTGTTACCATAAGGGATAGGAACAACAGGTTTGCCGACTGTTGTTAAACAAACATCAGGGAGTGTTGCGTTCGCTTCTCCTCCTGAGCCTTGATGAACTACGCTGAGTCCATTCGCACAAACTGTTACGCCCATAGTAAATCCAATTAAATTCCAATAGATGTATGATAAAAGAGATCGCAGGCTGCAATCTCTCTAAGTACGTAGTGAAAATGAAGGATGAGACTGTTACTTCGAGTCTATTTTTAAAAACGGACAGAAGATCTCACAATTAAATCTGATGCTACTGATACACATCCAGAAGCTGCTGAAATTTTAGGTCAATGACCAAGTAAGTCGCGGCATACATAACACCAAAGATTACTGTACTGACGCCAAGAATTAACTTAGGAGAAATAACCCGTTTGAGCGGTTTTTTTAAATACTTCGCCTTTAAGTTAACTAACGTTACTTTTTCCTGTTCGGCTAAACGCTCGTCTCGGACTAAGCGATAAATTGTGTTTCCTATGTCTGAAAGCTTTTCGTTACCGCGCTCTTCTCGGCCGTACTTGCCTTTGAACCCAAGTTGAAGCAATAAATAAAGGAATTCGATAACGTGTCTGTATTTTCGAGGGTCAGCTTTTAAGCGCTCTAAGATGGTGAAGAACTTGTCGCCACCCGATGTTTCGTTATGAAACTCAGACAACAAACTATTTGTACTCCAATGACTGTTCGCCCCCCACTCTTGTCGACATACAGATTCGTCTATCGCAGCACATAAGCAATAGCGTATGACCAATATTGATGCTCGATCCAACTCCATTTCATTGAGCTTTCGTTCACCTTTACGAATTTCTCGTGCAACTTGTTCTCTAAAAGGACCAGGATCGTCCAACCAAGGAATCGAAGACATACATGAGAGACTGGCTATTAACCAAGTAAACTGATCGACCAACGGGTTAACACCCATGCTCTCCACGTTTAGGTCTCTTACCGCAATATTTCTAGATAAATCAGGTGCAGGCATAACCTCCATTGGTTTGCCTGGTTCTGGTTGAAATAGTACTACGGTGACGTCGTTTTCGGCGTAACTCATAAACGTACAGCCCAAAGCTGTAGTGATAAGTTCGCGAAGTCGCCAGCAATATGGACTGCGATTGCTGCGGTGTTATTCAATGCATTCCATTCGTCACTTGCTTTATCGAGCTCAAAATAGGTATATCCGGCATGATAAGGCAACGCTCTAGGTACCACTGGCATTGGTTTCATTTCAATACCCGGCAATTGTAAGTTAATTAGATCGCGAATATTGTCGATCGAACCAATCTTGGTTTGGCTTACAAACTGCGTATGCAGAATATCAAGTGGTACGTCTGCTTTAACAGCAAGAATAAACGTCGTAGATTCGACAATTTTACTGTCTGGAATTGCTGCAGTTCGAATTCCATAGCTTTGCTCTCTCAATGTTAAAGGTATTGCACGTTGTTCTGACATAACACTTAATGTCATTTTCGCGCTATCAAGCGTACGAGATAAACAATCGGTCAGTTGGCTATGGTTGTATTTTGTAAACTCTTGTGGTCTACGAGATGCGGAACACAGTGTAGATAATTCACCTTCCGCTTGTAACAGGATCCGATAAAATGACTCTGGGTGAACGCCTTCCACACTTGCAAAATGCCAGAACAACGGCTCATAACGATTCAAGGCTTGTAACAACATAAAATCAGCAACAGACGATACGCCCTGCTGGTCAACCACACCTAAACGCTGAACAATCGATTCGGCTCTGTGTTTAAGCATTGACGCGAATTCCGTCGCGAACTTGCTCAAAACTGTAGATGCGTGAATATCAATGCACGTCGGAATATAGTTGTCATCCAGAATGATGCTTCCGTCTGGCTTCACTTCCGAAATTTTCAAAATGGGAATTGATGTATATGCGCTCTTATCTTCATGATCGTACATTAAGAAAAAGTTAAGCTTACCCACCACAATACTTGCCATATCTTCTGATTCATAACATGCATCTACGGCTTCTTGGGTTTCCATGTTATAGCGAGCACCGTCTCCATTTCCGCCAAAGAGTTCAGATCGTTCTGATGGCAGTGGACAGCATAAATACACCACTTTATCCGCAATAGAAGGGTCAACATCTCTTACTTCTGGAAGCTCAGCAAGAAGCGGTAAATCAAATGGAGTACGGTCTTGTAAGATACCTTCTGCTCGTGTGATCCCGATTTTGCCAAGTGCCAGTAGCTCAGTGTTAATCTCAATTTTTTTCACTCCCCAGTGTAAGGGAGAGCTATTAGAGCTAAGCATGTTAGATAACTTGCCTTGAGACCTATCGAGTTGCTGAAAGTGTTGAGGCTTCATGAACATACCATCTTGCCAAACAACTGGGTTATATAAAGACATTCGTCAGTTCCTTAAAAATACGTCTGTTCAATACCGCGAGTATTGTTCGAAGATAATTCACTACCCTCTACTTTTAATCTCAGAAAGTACTCACTTTTTTCTTCGATCACTTCAACCTTCCGCCAAGACGAGCCATCAATATCTCTGAATGCCACAGAAAAACCTAATGCACGCGTCGTTGGATCTAACTCTAAAATCTCATGTAGCTCATCGCCCGGCTGCAGTTGGTATTCATATCGTTTAATATACTCATCACCTAAGGACGCTTTATCATTTTCGAATAGAGCAAAGAAATCCAAACTACGAAATAAAACAGGTGAAGTGAGTTCATGAACTCTCAGAATGACCGGCGAAGATTGTCCCTGCTCTCGTACATTGAGAAGTTCTGACGCTTCTATCACGAGTTCAATTGAAGATGTTTCTGGTGTAATTCCAGATGATTCTTTAAATTGCTCCCACATAGAGCAACCTGATAATAGAAACAAGGTAATGGGGATTATAAGTTTACGCATGATCAGCTTTTGCAACCTTACTGTATCTGTCTTTCATCAACGCTTTAAATGTCGACTCATTGAATTGTCGAGTATTCTGCTCATAATGTTCGCTGTACTTTTGCCATAGCTTTGACTTACTAAGGAAGCGTGTCTCTTGGCTTAAAGTGTTTGCAAACTGCTGAGGATCATTCGCTTTTAGTTGCTCCAATACCAAATCGTTAATTGCCTTCGCATATAAGGTATCGTGCTCGCTAAGTTCATCCAGTATCTGTTCAATTAGCTCATTTGGAGCCAATAGATTTTGACTATTTAGCGTTAACATCAATGTAGTTAGGCTAAGATCATTGTGGGCAAATGAACTTTCGTCAGTAAGCTCTTCAACACTCTGTAAATCTTTGTACAAATTATCGATACACAATCGTAAACAAGCGCCCATTTGTTTAAAAAATAGAGCGTCATATTTCGTGTCAGACTCTAAATCAACACCCAGTCCTTCAAAGAATGCATGTGTTACATTTTCATGTTCGTAAGAAGTTTCACTCAATGCGATATTATTCTGAGTTCTACTCTCACTTTCAACAGGCTGCTCTTGGGGTTCGGTATGAGAGACAAATTCTTGTGTCACCTCTTCCCACTTATGGCTCTGTATGTTTGTAGAATGAGGTATAATAGTGACAGGTGGCACTTCTGGTAGTTTATTTTTGAGAGTCCCTGAACTGCCGTTAGGTGTATCTGACTTAAGATCTGAACCTTCAACGCTTGCTGGTTTTAAACGGTTCGATATCTTAGCTTGATCATCGGCGACATCTTTAGCTTTCAGGTTCGCCTGCTGTTCTTCTTCCATCCCCATCCAATCTTCAGGAATCAAACTAGGAAGGTCAAACTCAGAATGGATACTCAGACTGTCATCAACGACTTGCCTTTGATGTTCTGTCGATGACTTCGTAAGGCTTTTATCGTTGCTTTCGTCTCTAACAAGGTAGTCATCATCTCTTTGCATTGAGAATTTTAAGTGTTCGACGGGATCATGGGTCTCAACACCATCAGGTTTCGTTTCCATAAAGAGATCTTCTAGCGTGCCTGCCTCTGTCTCTTCTTCAACAACGGACTCTTCCAAGTTCATTAAAGGGTCTGTTGAATCTCTTTCTGGTGCTATTTCAGAAGCTATGTCGTATGAAGTCGTTACCAACTCAAGAGAAATACTCACTTCATATTGTCCCAAAGACACTCTATCGCCGTCACATAATGAGACTGGCTGATTCTTAAGGATCTTATTACCATTAACCAATGTGCCATTTGTACTCACATCACTAATGTAATAAGTGTCTCCATATATACTCAATAGACAGTGCGTACCAGATATGAATCGGTTGTGATCCGTTAAAGTCACTGTACAACCTGCTTCTCGCCCTAGAGATCCACCTTCTTCAGGCATCTCGATACTTTTAGCTCCAACATATTCTTCAGGGCACTTCGAGATCACCAAAACCAATTGATTTATACGCATGAATAGCCTTTAAAACAGAAGAGAAACACTAAACTCGACACCACCTAGACCTTCGTTATAAAAAGGTAAGATGTATGAAGCTTGCGGGATTATTTGTAAATGAGCGTCTGGGTTACTTCCTAACTTGATCACACTACCAAAAGTCACAACAGCGCCAGCTTCAAATTGATCGATATCTTCAAGTTGTTCGCCGGAACGAAAGCCTTGGTCGTCAACTTTCCAACGGTTTGAGTATTGCGAGTAACCTAAAGACAAGCCTGCACCTATATAAGGTGTGAACACCGACCAGCTACCTAAAGCATACTGAGGCACAATACGAAATTCGTAATTGGTTACCTCGTTATAAACGCCATTCTTTGGAGCTTCGATGTCGTCTTCAGCCAAATAATTAAAACCTAGCCACCAACGCCATCGGTTGTTACTTTCATCAATTGGACGTGTATGGACGAACCCGTAACGCAGAGCATCTACTTGGCCACTCGGTCCTTCTTCATATTCTATAGTGTCTATGCTCAGCATATTTACTGAACCACCATATCTTTCACCCTTCGCGATTGCGATGGACGAAAAAAGACACATTGTGGATATTAGACCGATTTGACTTAGGTTTCGCATGCTTCCCTCTGAGTTCATCCATATATTAACTAGATGCGCAAGATAGCAATTATTATGTCTTTTACAATAAGGAGACGGTCACACCCGCCATTTACGACATTATAACTAGCAAAAAAAACGATATATCTACAAGAAAATGCATTACGAATAATTACAAATAAAATTCATTTATAAAATCAAAACTATCAATAATTGAAAAATCAAACGACCAACAACCATCCAAAGAAAGAAGGTTGTTCAATACAAGAAAATTAGCATTTACAAAATTCAAAAAACCTAACATGCCACTTTTTTATCTTTAACCTATAGCATAATCATTTACAGCATTTTTCTAATTTAGTGTTAGTTAATATTTATGCAATCATTGACAAGAGTAATCATTAATCAATAAAGAACCACACGTAGGAATAGTTAGATTCATATTATTTCTCCCCAAAAAGACCATAAATGTGACTTTCATCACTGAAATTTTATAAAGCCTAGTCGTAAATTGTTACATTTTTGATCTTTTTGTGAATAACGTCACATAGTGCTGAAATTAAGAACTTTTCAAATCTTTTAACATTCAAATTATTCTGTTTGACTATAGAATCCTTGAAAAATATAAATAAAAAACAAGCGAGGCTAAATTTATTAGTTATCGCTAAATTTCGATTTCGTTATATATACAGTTGGATATCAAGATTATGTTCTCCTCAGATTTCACAAGACGGCCTATTGACGAAGAAAAGCCTAGCGGAACTAACCCAAACGCATTAGATGATTTTACAGAGATAAAACGTCAAATTAATAACCTTAATAAGGTGACAGGGAGAGTCTCTTGGAAAAAGGTTCAGTCTCTTTCAAAAACGATACTTTCGAAAAACAGCAAAGATTTCCGTTGTAGTTGCTACTTTACTGTCGCAGCAACACATAATGATGGCTTAAAAGGTTTAGCTGAAGGACTCAGTTCTATTCTGGACTTATGCGTCGTTTATTGGTTTACCGCATATCCAGAAGTTACAAAATCAAACGCAAGGATTGGGGCGATAGACTGGATGGTTGAACACACAGAAAAACGAATAAAGTCGATTAAAACAAACCCCGACGACGTACTGCTGATCGAAACTTGCCATCGCTTATGTATGAGAATTGAAGAAGAACTAAGACTACATTACGGTATAAAAGCACCTTCATTAGGTGGGGTACGTCGAATCTTAAAGCAATGGGTTGATGAACATAAAGAGACCGAAGCAAACCTGCGCGAAGCAGAGAATCAACGAAAGTACCGAGCTCCAGAAGAAAATAAACAACCAACACCAGTGGCTCAACCATCAACCATTAAAATTGATGTGTCAAATAAGCAATCTGCAACAACATCGAAAGTCGACGATAAAACACCCTCTAATTATTTAGTCGTCTACCTGTTAGCCGGATTTCTTGCTTTAGCATTGTCCTCTCACTTCTTTTATAAGCAATACCAACTAAAAGATCTGACTAAACAAATCATCACATCTGATATCTCACAACTTAATGAAATAGCACATTCATTAAGATATGAATATGCTCCTATTTCTCAAGATGTTAGACCTAATGTCGTAAACCAATTAGACACACTAATGAAAGGTTGGGTTGCCGATCCAATCAAAGTGTATCAGATCGATATTTTAGACCGATTGACGCTTGATTTGACCAAGCTGTATCCGGACTCGTCTTCTATTCTACGATTACGCCAAGAGTTCACCAATGAACAAGAAAAGTTAAACACAGATTACGCCCAACTTCACCGACGCTTTTCTAACGCCAGGACTGTATTTGCGAATGTAATTAGAGGAAGTGAAAGTAAAAAGACAGCACGAGCTTATGAGTACAGTAACTCTCTTTTTCCATTGATTGGCCGCATTGAATATGCAGAAAAAGAACAACAACAAAAAGAACTACAGAAATCCGGTGTTTTTCAAGGTAGTTGTCATCATTTGCTTACTTATTAAGCAGCTTCTCTTTCTGGATTTAGGTGAACGTCACCAACAGGCGCACAGTTCCTGATATCACCAGACCACCGCTCAGGCTTTCGCTGTTTTGCAGCGAGCAATACCTCTACACGACGCTTCAAGATCTCTTTATCTTTTCCATTGTGACGCTCTGAAGGCGTGACGTAATTTAGCTGACTGTGCTTGTGCTCGGTGTTGTACCAGCGTACGAAGGCTTCAACCCAACTTTGGCTACTATCGATTGTTTCAAAGCCCTTCGTTGGCCAGCTTGGCATGTACTTTACCGTGCGGAACAATGACTCAACATACGGGTTATCATCACTGACTCTTGGGCGACTATACGATGAAGTAATACCTAACTCTTCCATTTTGGCTTTGAACGTCAACGACTTCATCGGCGCACCATTATCGGAGTGAAGAACCAGAGCTTGATTGAAGCACTGCTCTCGCATCAACGTTCGTTGCAGAAGTTGTGACGCCAGCTCACCGCATTCATGCTCATACACTTCATAACCAACAATTTTTCGACTGTAGATGTCCTCAATGACATACAGGTAATAATGTTGGCCTCGAACTTTTGAAGGTAAGTAAGTGATATCCCACGTATAGACTTGGTTCGAGTCCGTCGCTGTGTAACTGGTTGGCTTCGCTTGCTTCTGTCTTCTCCGCTGACGACCTCGTTTGTGAAGTTGCCCCTGCGTACTCAACACTCGGTAGTAGCTCGACTCAGAGGCGATATACTCACCTCTATCAAGCAGTGTCGGGACGATTTGAGTTGGAGGCAAGCTTGCAAACTCAGAGCGGTTACACACCTCGATTATCGCATCACGCTCTTCCTGCGACAGCTTGTTAGCAGGCTCAGGTCTGAGGCATATTGGCCTTTTGTCAGCTTGAACTTCACCTTGCTGATACCAGCGACGATACGTTCTCAAGTCGATTTGAACTTCATGGCAAGCTGGCTCTAAACGACACCCGCATTGCTTCGCTTCAAGGATAAGAGTCACTATGGTCTGCCTTT